>JAUYAJ010000527.1 GCA_030693565.1 Rubrivivax sp. | reverse complement strand
CCCGCCAGTTCGGCCTGCGCAAACTCACGTGCCGCCTTCTGCACGATCTTCGCGTCGGTGCCGTGCGGCATCGACAGCATGATGTTGAACGCCTCGCGCCGATGGCCGACCTCGTCGATCAGCGATCCACCAAACCGCCACTGCTCCACCAAGTCGTGCAACGCCCCCTTGCCATCGCGCACGACACCGCGGTCGTCTTCGATGTCGAGCCGGCCGTTCTTGCTGATGTAACGCAAGTGCGCGGCGATCGCCGCCATGCCGCGGCCGCCACCCGTGACCTTGACCATCACCTGGGGCGCGCGCCGCGACACCGTGGCCTCGATGCGCCGGCGGATCACAGCGGCCTTGCGCCGCGTCATCGCGTCCAGGCGCGGCGCCGGCGCCGGCTTCACGATCCGGTTGGACGGATAAAAAAGCCGCTCGCCCCACTGCACGAGCACGCCATCGACGGTCGCGCCCGAGTTCATCGCCGTGCTCTCGCTGCCCGCAGCGAGGCCACCAGCGCCGCAGCGGACCCAAGGTGCTCACGGACATCATCGGCCAGGGACCGGATGCGGGCGCGGTAAGGCTCCAGTTCGGTTCTCGGCGCACGCCCCAACAGCCGCATGAAGGCGTTCAGGTCGGCACTCAGCGCTGCGAGCCGGTCGGTGGACGCCATCAGCGCGGCAACGGCCCGGGAGTGGTCCAGTGACCGGGGCGGGACCGGCACGCCGTCTATGAGGCCGGCGACGTACTTCCCTTGCGACACGTCGGCCACGCGGGCACGGCTGGCGAGGACGACCGCATGGGAGACCGGCAGTCGCAAGGTGACCTTGACGGCTGGCGTGCCGACCGTGCTGTCGGGCGGCCGGCCATCAACGCCGGCGCACGGCGGCTCGTCGAGCAGCGCCGTCACTGCACGCCGTACCAGCGCGGCAGCGCTCATCTGGCGCCGGGCCGCCTGCGCCTGAAGCTGCGGCCCCATGCCGCGCAGGTCGATGGTCACCCGGTCCCGCGCGTCAACGACGCATCGCACGTCACCGGTTGACTTTGCAGCGCGCATGCAGCCGCCCTGCTCTCACGGGTCGATGTGACGCGCCAGCTGCACGATGCGCTGCCGCAGGTCCGCCATGGCGTCGGCAGACAGGGCGCCGCGGTCAGCCTTTCCCAGCCGCATCAGCGCGGCGTCCAGCTTGTCGCACAGACCGGTGGCACGCGCCAGCAGCTGAGCGACGCCGTTCGGCCGCGCTGCCGTCGGCTGTTGCGCCCGCGCGGCTGCATCCGCCGCCGGGGCGGTGTCCCGGATCCCGGCCACCGCCTCGCGCGTGATCGGGGCGGTGCCGGCCACCAGCTCGGCGACGCGCTCCGGCTGCTCGGCGTGCAACTTGTTCAGTTCGTACAGCGTGCGCGGTGAGGAGCATCGCCCGGACTTCATGGCGGCGTCGAGCCCCGGCGGCAGGTCCAGGAGCGCCAGGTGGTGGGCCACGGTCGTCAAGTCCAGGCCCAGGTTCCTGGCCACCGTGGAGTTCGAGTCGCCGGCGTCGATGCGACCGCGGATGAAGCGCGCCAGGTCGAGCGGTGTCAGCCCATGTCGCTTCTGGTTCTCTGCCACCTGGGCATAGGGGTTCGTGGGTTCGTCGCGGACCACGACGGGCACTTCAAGCAGGCCGATCCGTTGCGCGGCCCGCCATCGTTTGGCACCGAAGTGGATCTGATGCCGCCCGTGGGCGTCGGCAGGGTGAACGACGATGGGCTGCAGGATGCCGTGCCGGCGAATGTCATCGGCGAGCTCATCGAGATCCGCGTCCGGGATCTGCGTGCGCGGGTTGTTGGCGTCCTCGCAGAGCCTGGCCGTCGCCACCATCGAGGGCCGGCGCGCAGCGGCGCGCGCAGCAGTCGGCAGCGTGGGTGCCGCTTCGGGCACGGCGGGGGCATCCAGCAGATCCAGCTGCAGGTTGCCCGACTTGCTCCACGGCATGCGCATGGCCGGTATCGTGCCGATGCAGCCAAGAAATCGGTAGTCCCTGTGCCGAACTCGCCTTCTCGTTCCACGACGTCCGCTGGCGTGCCGAAGTGCGCCACCGGGTCCCGGGCGCCGTGGTTTCTGCCCAACGCCTGTTTCAACTTTTTGCCGAGACGCGCTTCGGCCGAGGCCTTTGGCCCGCGCTGCATCGGGGGACGATTGCCTTGACCAGCGAACGCCGCGATGCGGGGCTACCAGCCTTCCATCCAGGTGGTGATCAGCAGCAGGGCCTTGGCGACATGCCTTGCCACGGCGGTGGCGCTGATGTGGTGCTGTTCGGCGATCTCCTGGTAGCTCAGGCCGTCGATGCGGTGCGCCAGGAAGATCTCGCGCGTCCTGTCGGTAAGGCGGCCCAGGCACACGCCCAGCCGGGCCACACGCTCACGCGCCAGCAGCACGGCTTCTGCACTGGGTGCCGCGTCGATCAGCACGACGTCTTCGAGCTGCACCTCTTCGCCATGGCTCTGGCGCCTGCGGTGCGCGTCGATGGCCAGGTTCAGCGCGGCCCTCATCAGGAAGGCCTCGGGCTTCTCGACGGGCTGCCCGCTTTCGTAGCAGGCCAGTCGCATCCAGGCCTCTTGCAGCAGGTCGTCGGCATCGTGCGCCGAGCGGCCACGACGCATCAGCGCACCTTTGACGCGCAGGAAGGCCGATCGCAGGTCCTTGACCATTGGCGCCTCCGGCTGCCGCTTGCGACAACCCTCAGACGGCGGCGGCGCGTGGCACCGCGATGGACTGCCGGCGGGCCGAGGCCGCCCGGGCAGACGCGCCTGTCCAGAAACGGCGCTCCATCCGCGCGAGGGCTTTCTGAAGGAAGTCCGACGCGGCCACAGTACTGGGGAAGGCGCCGTGCCGCCGGATCAGGCGCACCAGTTCGGCCTGCATCACCGAGACCTCCATCGCGGCCAACTTCACGATGCGCCGCAGACGGGGTGAGAGCGCTCCGGGCGGCGCAAGACCGGAGCTGCCCTGCTGCGAGTCCAGGGTCAGCACCGTCGCGCCCATGTGCGTCGCCGGCACTGCATCGGCGGCTGCGCTGACGACGAAACGAATCCGCTCGACGCCGCGGGCCGCGAGGCTCTCGAAGACCTCTCGCCAGTCCTGCCCGCCCGAAGGCAGCGTCGGCCAGACGCCCAGCACTTCGCAAGGGCCTTCGGCGTGCGCGCCGAGCGCCCAGTACACCGTCCGATCGCTCTGGGGGCCGCCTTCCTTCACCAGCAAAGGCAGCGCTTCGAAATGCACGACGAGGTACCGGCGGCACAGTGGCGGCTCGTGCCATCCGGCCGATCGATCAATCGAGTCAGGGATGATCATTGCTCGCTCCACGAGATGGAGTTGGTCGCCGCAGTTCACCCGTCCGATCACAGCGCTTGTCCGGTCTGCGACCCCCAGAGCGTTTGCTGTCTATAGACACGTGTCTTTAGTGTACACAAGTCGAACACTCCGGCCCCATGCGACCAAGCCGGAATCAACAGTTGATCGATGCCCTGGCGATCGAGGTGAAGGCGCGCCGACTAGTACATCAACACGCAAGTTTCGGAACGTAATGCCGACCGAGCTTCTGATCTGCATCCTGACGGGTGAACGACCATTCGATGGTGCGTTGCGCAGCATTGCGCGCCTGCTGCCAAGCGTCGACTTCGCTCTGAAGGAATTGTCGGCTGGGGATGCGCCGGTCCAGACATTGACGACTGAGGATGCCAATTTCGATCTCTGCCATGTTCAGCCAGCTTGCATGCTTGGGCGTGTAGTGGAACTGCACTCGGCGCAAGAGCTTGGTCGCTGCGCGCTTGCCCAGCACGTCGTCGAAGCACTTTCTGAAGTGAGTATTCAGATTGTCCAGAACCAGGTGCACCCGGCGAGCCTTGGCATAGGTGTGGGTCAGCAAGTCGCCGATGAACGCAACGAAGTCGACCTTGCCCCGACGCTCAGTGACCGAGACGATTCGCTGCCCTGCCTTGGGCTCGACGGCCACGAACAGATTGATCGTGCCGTTGCGTACGTACTCGTAGTCCAGCTTGGCGTGGGCGCGCGAGTTCATCGGCAAGGGCGCGCGGCTGTGGGCAATGAGTTGCAGGCTCTTCTCGTCGATACAGATGACCGGCTCGGCCGGCGACATCGGCCGCGCGTACAACTGGAGCAAGGCGTACATGCGATGCCGGTACTCCTCGGTCAGCGCGCCGATACACCACATCAGCCTGCGCCAGGGCTTGAGATCGTTTTTTTGAGCATGCGCCGCACGGTTTCTCGACTCACGGTGCCCATGCCGGGCTCCTGGCGCGCGGCGCGTTCGAGTTCCACCATCGTCCAGCGCTGCCGCCCCGCAGGCGGCTCCGAACACGCCAGCGCCGTCACCCGCGCTTCGTCGTCCGTGCCGTACTGGCGGGGCCGACCAGAGCGTGCGACGTCGAAGACCGCCAACTCGACACCACCTTGCAGATACGCCGCGCGCGTACGCCACACAGCCGTGCGCCCCATTCCCAGCACAGCCATGATCTGGGCCTCCGGCACACCCCGGTCCAGCGAGGACAGGACATGCGCCCGATTGACCTCTCGCGATTGATGCACTCCTTTGCTGCGAATCTCGTCCACGACCGAGCGGTCCTCGTCGGTCAATTGCAATTCCGTCTGGCGCATGACAACACCTCCGAGCATCGATGTGCGATGAGGAGAGTGTATTCATGTTCCGTTACTTGCGTGTTGCCGCACTAG
>JAUYAJ010000521.1 GCA_030693565.1 Rubrivivax sp. | reverse complement strand
GCCGCCATCGAGCTGACGCTGTACCTGGTGTTCTTCTTCCCCGGCATCCTGGCCTTGGTGATCGCCGGCTGGCGCTACGGCATCGAGTCGCTGCGCATCCACGAGGTCAGCGTAAACAGCCCGGCCGGCATCCCGATCTGGCCGATGAAGATGATGATTTCGGTCGGCGCGTCGCTGATGGTGCTGCAGGGCCTGGCCGAACTGCTGCGCTGCGTGAGCTGCCTGCGCGAGGGGCATTGGCCAGCGCGCCTGCATGACGTCGAGGAACTCGAAAACCAGATCCTGGCGCAAGCCGCGGCACGCCTGCAAGTGGCAGAAAAGGCGGCGTCATGAGCGATCCCGCGGTGGCGCTGACGATGCTGGGGATCCTGGTCTTCACGATCATGATCGGCTTCCCGGTCGCATTCACGCTGATGGCGCTGGGCGTCGGCTTCGGCTTCTACGCCTACTTCCAGGCCCACCAGGCGTTCTTCGACAGCCGGGTTTTCTACCTGCTGACCCAGAACACCTTCACCGTGCTCAACAACGACGCGCTGGTGTCGATCCCGCTGTTCCTGTTGATGGGCTACCTGGTCGAGCGCGCCGGCATCCTGGACAACTTGTTCAAGAGCCTGCAGATCGCGCTCAAGGACGTGCCCGCTTCGCTGGCGGTGGCCACGCTGGCCACCTGCGCGCTGTTCGCCACCGCGACCGGCATCGTCGGCGCCGTCGTCACGCTGATGGGCATGCTGGCGTTCCCGCAGATGCTCAAGGCCGGCTACGACTCGCGCCTGGCCGCCGGCGTGGTCTGCGCCGGTGGCTGTCTGGGCATCCTGATCCCGCCGTCGATCATGCTCATCGTCTACGGCGCGATGGCCAGCATCTCGGTCGTCAAGCTCTACGCAGCGGCCATCGTGCCCGGCTTCCTGCTCGCCGGCATGTACGTGCTCTACGTCGTCGCCATCGGCATCTTCAAGCCGCAGATGGCGCCGCCCTTGCCCAAGGCCGAGGGCAATGTCAAAGCGGCCGTGGTGCTGGCGATGCTGGCCAAGTCCTTCCTGCCGCTGGCGCTGCTGATCCTGTCGGTGCTGGGGGCCATCCTGGCCGGCATCGCCACGCCGACCGAGGCGGCCGCGGTGGGCGCCTTCGGCGCCATGCTGCTGGCCGCGGCCTACCGCACGCTGACCTGGAAAGGCTTGCGCGAATCGATGGTGCTGACCGCGCGCACTTCGGCGATGGTGTGCTGGCTGTTCGTCGGCTCGGCGACCTTTGCGTCGGTGTTTGCCTACCTGGGCGGCAACGTGCTGATCAAGGACTTCGTGCTCGGGCTGGACCTCAGCCCGGTCACCTTCCTGCTGCTGTCGCAAGCGATCATCTTCGTGCTCGGCTGGCCGCTCGAGTGGACCGAGATCATCATCATCTTCGTGCCGATCTTCCTGCCGATGCTGCCGCACTTCGGCATCGACCCGATGCTGTTCGGCATCCTGGTGGCGATCAACCTGCAGACCGCCTTCCTCTCGCCGCCGATGGCGATGGCGGCTTACTACCTCAAAGGCGTCAGCCCACCGTCGGTGCTGCTGACGCAGATCTTCAGCGGCTGCATGCCCTTCGTCTACATCGTGCTGGTGACGATGGTGATCCTGTACGTCTTCCCGCAGGTGGCGCTGTGGTTGCCGGCCCAGCTTTACGGTGGCTGAGAGGCCGGGAGTGAGATGACATGACAACCCGAATCTTTGCCACCCTGCTGGCCATCGTGCTGGTGCTGTGCTACGTCGCCCCGATGGTGCTCAAGCTGAAGGACTTCGCGTTGGTGATCGTGATCGGGGTCGGCGCCATCGCCATGGTGGTCGACCTCGCGCATTCGCTGCGCGACGCCAACGACTGACCGGCGCGGCGCGGCTGCGCCTCACGCCACGCCGGCACGCTCCAGCATCGCATGCAGCAGCACGTTGGCGCCGGCGGTGATGTGCTCGGGCTTGGCGTCCTCGATCTCGTTGTGGCTGATGCCGTCCTTGCAGGGAATGAAGATCATGCCGGCCGGCGCGAGCCGCGCCATGTAGACGGCGTCGTGGCCGGCACCCGACACCGCCGGCATGTTCGAGTAGCCCAGTGCTTTCGCCGCACGCGCCACCGCGTCGACGCAGTCGGGGTGGAAGGACTGCGCCGGGTAGGCTGAAACCTGCTCGATGACGATGGGCAGGCCCGACTCGGCGGCCAGCCGCGCGGCCACCGCGCGGATGTCGGCGTCCATCGCTTCGCACAGCGCGTCGCTGGCGTTGCGCAGGTCGATGCTGAACTTGACGCGCCCCGGGATCACGTTGCGGCTGTTCGGGTGCACCTGCACCATGCCGACGGTGCCGCGGCCATGTCCTTTCCCGCCAGGCGGGTGGCGGTGCGCGCAGGCCACCACCTCCTGCATCAGCTTCGTCGCCACTTGCAATGCGTCTTTGCGCAAAGCCATCGGCGTCGGCCCGGCATGGGCTTCCATGCCGGTGACGGTGCAGTCGTACCAGCGGATGCCGAGCACGCCGGTGACGACGCCGATGGTCACGTCGTGGTCTTCGAGCACCGGGCCTTGTTCGATGTGGGTCTCGAAGTAGGCGCCGATCGGGTGCGCGCCGGGCTCCTCGGGGCCGATGTAGCCGATGCGCTCGAGCTCGCCCTGCACCGTCTTGCCTTCGGTGTCGGTGGCGGCGTAGGCATGTTCGAGCGTGAAGGCCTTGGCGAACACGCCCGAGCCCATCATCACCGGCACGAAGCGCGAGCCTTCTTCGTTGGTCCAGAAAGCGACCTCGATCGGCGCCTCGGTCTGGATGCCGTGGGCGTTGAGCGTGCGCACCACCTCGATGCCGGCGAGCACGCCGTAGTTGCCGTCGAACTTGCCACCGGTGGGCTGGGTGTCGATGTGGCTGCCGGTAAGGATGGGCGGCAGGCTGCCGTTGCGCCCGGCGCGGCGCATGAAGCCGTTGCCGATCTTGTCGATGGTCACCGTCATGCCGGCCTCGCGCGCCCAGCCGGTGACGAGGTCGCGGCCTTGTTTGTCCAGGTCGGTCAGCGTGAGCCGGCAGACCCCGCCCTTGGGCGTGGCGCCGATCTTTGCCAGTTCCATCAGCGAATCCCAGAGGCGCTCGCCGTCGATGCGCAGCGCGGCGATGTCGGGTTTGACTTGGGTGTCCATGGTGGTGTCCTTTCAGCGTGCGACGGCCGTGGGCGCGAGCGCCTGGGTGCGTTTGCCCGTGGCTTCGAAGTTCGGGCCGAAGGCCGGGCGCTCGACATAGCGGCCGGCGCCCGCCACGGCGCGCAAGTCGCCGTCGGCCCAGACCAGGCGGCCGCGGCTCAGCGTGTGCGTCGCCACGCCTTTGACCTGCCGGCCTTCGAAGACGTTGAAGTCGCCTTTGGAAAACTGCGTTTTCACCGTGATGGTGCGCGTGGCGGCCGGGTCCCAGAGCACGAGGTCGGCGTCGGCGCCTGCGGTGACGCAGCCTTTGCGCGGATAGATGTTGAAGATCTTCGCCGCGTTGGCCGAGGTGATGGCGACGAACTCGCTGGGCGTGAGCCGGCCTGTGTTGACGCCGGCGTCCCAGACCACGGCCAGCCGGTCTTCGATGCCGCCGCAGCCGTTCGGGATCTGGGTGAAGTTGTCGCGCCCGGCGGCTTTCTGCGGCGCGCAGAACACGCAGTGGTCGGTGGCGGTGGTGTGCAGCTGGCCGCTTTGCAGCCCGCGCCACAGCATCTCCTGGTGGCCTTTGGGGCGGAACGGCGGGCTCATCACATAGGCCGCGGCGGTGGCGAAGTCGGGGTGGCGGTAGACGCTGTCGTCGAGCACCAGGTGGCCGGCCAGCACTTCGCCGTAGACGCGCTGGCCGCGCGCGCGGGCGCGGGCGATGGCCTCGGCCGCTTCGATGCAGCTGACATGGACGATGTAGATCGCCTCGCCCAGCACGTCGGCGATGGCGATCGCGCGGTTGGCGGCTTCGCCTTCGACCATCGGCGGGCGGCTCAGCGGGTGGCCTTCGGGGCCGGTGATGCCCATCTTCAGCACTTCCTGCTGCAGCAGGTAGACGAGCTCGCCGTTCTCGGCGTGCACGGTGGGCATGGCGCCGAGTTCGAGCGCACGCTTGAAGCTGTTCACCAGCGTCTCGTCGTCGCACATGATGGCGTTCTTGTAGGCCATGAAATGCTTGAAGGTGTTGACGCCTTCTTCGCGCACCAGCCGCCCCATGTCGGCGTGCACGCCTTCGCTCCACCAGGTGACGGCGACATGGAAGCCGTAGTCGCCGGCGGCTTTCTCGGCCCAGCCGCGCCACATGCGAAAGGCGTCCATCAGCGGCTGCTGGGGGTCGGGGATGACGAAGTCGATGATGCTGGTGGTGCCGCCTGTGAAGCCGGCGGCGGTGCCGCTGAAGAAGTCGTCGGCGGCCACCGTGCCCATGAAGGGCAGTTGCATGTGGGTGTGCGGATCGATGCCGCCGGGCATCACGTAGCGGCCGCCGGCGTCGAGCTGTTCGGCGCCGGCGGGGGCCGCCAGATCGGCGCCGACGGCGGCGATGCGGCCATCGACGCAGAGCACGTCGGCGCGGAACTCGCGGTCGGCGTTGACGACGGTGCCGCCACGGATCAGGGTGCTGGACATGGGCTGTCTCCTTCGCTGGCGCGCATGAGTCGGGTGAGGTTGCGCCGGGCCGGCGCCGGCGTCAAGCCGGCTGCCGCCGCAGCGGGTTGTTCGGGTGGCGGGTCCAGTCGGCTGCCTGCGCGAGCACCGCCAGCCCGGTGCGCGCATCAAGCTCGCCCGGCGCCAGCTGGCGCAGCGTGATGCATTCGGGCACCGGGCAGACGGTGACGCACAGGTTGCAGCCGACGCAGTCCTCGTCCTTGACTTCGAAGTGGCGGGCGCCGTCTTTGGTCGCCGTGATGGCCTGGTGCGATGTGTCTTCGCAGGCGATGTGGCAGCGTCCGCATCGGATGCACAGGTCCTGCGCGATTTCCGCCTTGCTGATCGCGTTCAGGTTCAGGTACTGCCAGTCGGTGATGCTGGGCAGCGCGCGGCCGCGGAAGTCTTCGATCGTCGCGAAGCCGCGCTCGTCCATGTACTCCGACAAGCCGCTGGCCATGTCCTGCACGATCTTGAAGCCATAAGCCATCGCCGCGGTGCAGACCTGCACGTTGCCCGCGCCGAGCGCGATGTAGTCGAGCGCGTCGCGCCAGCTGGCGATGCCGCCGATGCCCGAGATCGGCAGCCCGGCGGTGGCGGCGGCGCGGCCGATCTCGGCCACCATGTGCAGCGCGATCGGCTTCACCGCCGGGCCGCAGTAACCGCCATGCGAGCCCATGCCGCCGGTGGCCGGGCTGATGGTCAGCGTCAGCGGGTCGACGCCGATGATCGAGTTGATGGTGTTGATCAGCGACACCGCGTCGGCGCCGCCGCGCCGCGCCGCCGCCGCGGCGGGCCGGATGTCGGTGACGTTGGGCGTCAGCTTGACGATCACCGGCAGCCGGCTGTGCTGCTTGCACCAGGCCGTGACCTGCTCGATGTACTCGGGCACCTGGCCGACGGCCGCGCCCATGCCGCGCTCGCTCATGCCATGCGGGCAACCGAAGTTGAGCTCGACGCCGTCGGCGCCGGTGCCCTCGACACGCGCCAGGATGGCTTTCCAGGCCGCTTCGGTGCACGGCACCATCAGCGACACCACCAGCGCGCGCTCGGGCCAGGCGCGCTTGACCTCGCGGATCTCGTCCAGGTTGGTCTGCAGCGGCCGGTCGGTGATGAGTTCGATGTTGTTGAAGCCCAGCATGCGCCGGTCCGGCGTCAGCAGCGCGCCATAGCGCGGGCCGTTGACGTTGACGATCGGCGGGCCGTCTTCGCCCAGCGTCTTCCAGACCACACCGCCCCAGCCGGCCTCGAAGGCGCGGTGCACGTTGTAGGCCTTGTCGGTGGGCGGCGCCGAGGCGAGCCAGAACGGGTTCGGGCTCTTGATGCCGGCGAAACTGCAGCGCAGGTCGGCCATGGGGGTCTCCGATCAGGCGCCGCCGAGCGCGGCATGGATGGCGTGGGCGGCGCGATTGCCGTCTTCGACGGCTTCGACCGTGAGGTCGCGGCCGCCGGCGCGGCAATCACCGCCGGCCCACAGGCCGGCGACACCGGTGCCGCCTTCGGCGTCGATGGCGATGCGCCCGCCTTCCAGCCGCAGCCCGCTGCCTTCGAGCAAGTGGCTGTCGAGCTTCTGGCCGATGGCTTT
>JAUYAJ010000516.1 GCA_030693565.1 Rubrivivax sp. | reverse complement strand
CGCACCTGCAGCACGACCGGCGCGTCCATGTCGATCGGGCGCTGCTTGAGGTGCAGCGTGGGCACGGCGGCGATCAGCATGCGGGTGTAGCGATGCTGGGGCCGCTGCAGCACGTCGTGCTTGCTGCCGAGCTCGACGAGTTCGCCCAGGCGCAGCACGGCCACGCGGTGCGCGAGCTCGGCGACGACGCCGAAATCGTGGGTGATGAAGAGCACGCCGGCACCGTGGCGCTGCTGCAGGTCGAGCACCAGCTTGAGGATTTGCGCCTGCGTGGTGACGTCGAGCGCGGTGGTCGGCTCGTCGGCGATCAGCAGCACCGGGTCGAGCACCAGTGCCATCGCGATCATGATGCGCTGGCGCTGGCCGCCCGAGAGCTGGTGCGGGTAGCTCGCCACCATGCGCTCGGGTTCGGGCAGCAGCACCTCGCCGACGATGTCCAGCACCTTCTGCTGGCGCTGCGCGGGCGTGAGCTGGGTGTGCTCGCGCAGCACCTCGTCGATCTGGTCGCCGCAGGTCATGACCGGGTTGAGCGCGGTCATCGGCTCCTGGAACATCATCGACATGCGCGTGGCGCGCAGTTCGCGCAGCCGCGCCAGCGGCGCATGGGTGATGTCCTCGCCCTGCAGCACGATGCGCCCGCCGGTGACCGGCAGCGTCTTGGGCAGCAGCCCCATCACGCTTTGCGCGATCACCGACTTGCCCGAGCCTGATTCGCCGACCAGGCAGACGATCTCGCCGCGGCCAACGCTGAGGCTGACGCCGCGCACCGCCGTGGCGCGGTCGCCGCCAGGCGGCAGGGCGATCGTCAGATCGTGCAGCTCGAGGATGGGCCGGTTGTCGCCAGTCATGGTGAGGCCAGAAACTCGCAAGCCGTCATACACGTTTGGCCATCTTCGGATCCAGCGTATCGCGCAAACCGTCGCCCAGGATGTTCACCGCCAGCACCGTCACTGCCAGGAAGATGCCGGGGAAGAAGATGTTGTGTGGGTACTGGTTGAACTGCGAACGGCCTTCGGCCATCACGTTGCCCCAGGTCGGGATGTCGGGCGGCAGGCCCACGCCGAGAAAAGAAAGGATGGCTTCGGTGAGGATGCCGGCGGCGCAGATGAAGGTGGCCTGCACGACCAGCGGCGCCACGCAGTTGGGCAGGATGTGGCGCCACATGATCTTCCAGGTCGGGGTGCCGAGCGAGATCGTCGCCTCGACGTAGGGCTCTTCGCGGATCGTCAGCACCAGCGAGCGCACCAGCCGCGTGACGCGCGGTATCTCCGGGATCGCGATGGCGATCACCACGGTGAGCAGGCTGCCGCGCCACATCGCCACCAGGGCGATGGCGATCAGGATCGCCGGGATCGCCATCAAGCCGTCCATCACCCGCATCACCGGGCCGTCGAGCCAGCGCAGAAAGCCGGCGATCAGGCCGATGACGATGCCGATCGACATCGCCACCGCGGCGGTGGCGACGCCGACGATCAGCGACACCTGGGTGCCGTAGATGACGCGGCTGTGGATGTCGCGGCCGAAGCTGTCCGAGCCCATCAGGAAGCGGTGTGCCAGCGTCTCGCCTTCCAGCGTCGTGATCTCGCCGCGCTGGCCGGGCAGCAGGTCGCGGCTGGCGGGGTCGAACAGCGATGGGTCGACGGTGCCCAGCCAGGGCGCGGCCAGCGCCACCAGCACCAGCACCGTCAGCGCCACGCCGCCCAGCCGCACCGACCAGTTGCGCCGCACGCGCTCCCAGGCGCTTTGCTGGCGCACGACCGAGGCGGCCTCGACCGACAAGGCCTCGAAACTCTCGTCGATGTTCGGGTTGGCCATCTCAGCAGCGCTCGGCCGGTCCGAAGCGACTGTGCGCCCCCTCGGGGGGCGGCGAAAAAAGCGAGCTTGGGGACTTCATCAGTATCGGATGCGCGGATCGAAGAACACGTAGGACAAGTCGACCAGCAGGTTGACCGCCACGTAGACGAAGGAGAACAGCAGGATCACGCCCTGGATGGTCGGGAAGTCGCGCGCCAGCACGGCGTCCACCGTCAGCCGGCCCAGGCCGGGGATGGCGTAGACCGATTCGGTGACGACGACGCCGCCGATCAGCAGCGCGATGCCGATGCCGATCACGGTGGCGATCGGCACTGCCGCATTCGCCAGCGCGTGGCGCATCAGCACGGTGGATTCGGGCAGGCCTTTGGCGCGCGCGGTGCGGATGTAGTCCTCGCCCAGCGTTTCCAGCACCGAGGCGCGGGTGACGCGGGCAATCAGCGCGATGTAGATCACCGACAGCGTGATCGACGGCAGCAGCAGATGCTCGAACCAGGGCCCGACGCCGGCACCGAAACGCCGGTAGCCCTGCACCGGCAGCCAGCCCAGCTTGAGCGAGACGCCCCAGATCAGCAAGTAGGCGAGCACGAAGATGGGAATCGAGAAACCCAGCACCGAAAACCCCATCAGCGTGCGGTCGAGCAGGCCGCCGAAACGCCAGGCCGCCAGCACGCCCAGCGGCACGGCTACCAGCACCGCGATGGTGATGGTGATCAGCGCCAGCGACAGCGTCGGCTCCAGGCGCTGGCCGATCAGCGTCGTCACCTCGGTCTTGTAATAAAACGACTGGCCGAGGTCGCCGCTCAGCACCTGGCCGGCCCAGAGGAAGTACTGCTCGGGGATTGAGCGGTCCAGGCCCAGGTTGGTGCGGATCTGGGCGATCTGCTCGGTGCTGGCAGCGTCGCCCGCCAGCACCGCCGCCGGGTCGCCAGGCGTCAGCCGCAGCATCAGGAAGACGAGCAGGGAAACGATCACCAGGACCGGCAGCGTCGACAGCAGCCGGCGGGCAAGAAAGGCGAGCATCGTGTGTGCAGCAAGGCGGCGCGCCGGCGCAGTGCCAGCGCGCGCGTCAACCCGCCATCAGTTCTTCTTCAGGTTCCAGTAGATGTTGCCGTTGGTGACGAAGAAGCCGCTGATGTTCTTGGTCGCCGCCATTGGCTGCTGGTACTCGCCCAGCGGCGCGTGGGTGGCGACCTCGAAGGCGCGCGCATGCAGCTGCTCGGCCAGCTTCTTCTTCGTCGGCTCGTCGGTGGCGCGCATGAACTGGGCGCGGATCTCGGTCATCTTGTCGTCCTTGGCCCAGCCGAACCAGCCCGACTGCTCGCCGCGCGTGTCCATCGTCGGGTTGGCGATCGGGCTCCAGACGTCGAAGGTCTGCCAGGCGGTCAGGAACATGTTCCAGCCGCCTTTGTCCGGCGCGTCTTTCTTGGCCCGGCGGCCGACCAGCGTCTGCCAGTCCATCGCCTGCAGGTCGACCTTGAAGCCGGCCTGGCGCAGCAGCTGCGCTGCCACGTCGGGCAGCTTCTGGATGCTGGCCAGGTCGGTCGGCTTCATCAGCACCACCGTCGTGCCGTCGTAGCCCGAGGCCTTGAGCAAGTCCTGCGCCTTCTTCATGTTCGACTTCGACTGCACGTCGCTGCCGACGGTGGTGCCGTAAGGCGTGCCGCAGACGAACATCGAGGCGCAAGGCTTGTAGAGCTCCTTGACGCCGACCTGGGCGCGCAGGAAGGGCTCTTGCGAGAACGCCGCCATCGCGGCCTGACGCACCTTGGGGTTGTCGAACGGCTTGTGCAGGTGGTTGAAGCGCGCCATGTACTGCAGGCCGAAGTTCGAGTAATGCGGCAACTGCAGCGTCGTGTCCTTCTTCACCGACTCGTAGTGGTCGAAGGCCAGCGCCTCGATGATGTCGACCTCGCCCTTTTGCAGTGCGTTGACCTGTGCCTGGGCGTCGCGCAGCGCCAGGTTCCACTCGACGCGGTCGATGAAGACACGCTTGCCGCCGGTGGTGCCCGACGGCGGCTCGCTGCGCGGCACGTACTTGGCGTTCTTCAGATAGACGGCGCGGTCACCGGGCTTGAATTCGTCACGCTTGAAGGTGAAGGGGCCGGAGCCGATGTGTTCCTCGATCTGCTTGAAGGCGTCGGTCTCGGCGATGCGCTTGGGCATGATGAAGGGCACGTTCGACGACGGCTTGCCCAGCGCCTCAAGCACGAAGCCGCAGGCCTCGCCGAGGAAGATGCGGAAGGTGTCGGGCTCGGGCGTGTCCATGCGCTGGACGAAGGTCATCAGCGCGCTGCCCATGGCGTCGCGCTTGCCCCAGCGCTGCAGCGAGGCGATCACGTCTTCGCCGGTGACCGGCGCTCCGTCGTGGAAGGCCAGGCCTTTGCGCAGCTTGAAGGTCCACAGCCGGTTGTCGGGGCTGACCGACCAGGTGTCGACCATCTGCGGCTTGATCTTGGCGTTCTCGTCGGTGCCGAAGAGGGTGTCGTAAATCATGTAGCCGTGGTTGCGGCTCATGTATGCGGTGGTCCAGATCGGGTCCAGGATCGCCAGGTTCGAGTGTGGCACCACGCGCAGCACGTTGGTCTGCGCCATCGTGGGCAAGGCGGCCAGGGTCAGCGCCGACAAGGCGGCCCCGGTGGCCAGGCGGCTGAACAGCTTCTTCATGGGTGCGATCCTTTGCGTTCGTGGAATGCCAGTGCGTTGCACGCTACCTGAAAACGGCGGGTCGACCAAGCCGGATTTACGCATGGGGGTCGCGGGCCGGGCGGCGCCCACAATGCCGGCACCGGGCAGCCCCGGCCCCGACCCAGCGTGAAGCCCTTCGACGATCCGACCGAACTCGACGCTGGCGACTTGTCAGCGGCGATCCACGCCCGCGCGCTGTCGTGCCGCGAGCTGATGCAGGCCAGCCTGGCGCGCATCCGCCGGCTCAACCCGCATTGCAACGCGATCGTCAACCTGGCGGCCGACGCGGCGCTGCTGCGCCAGGCCGACGAGCGCGACGCCGAGCTGGCGCGCGGCGCATCGCGCGGCTGGATGCACGGTTTTCCGCAAGCCATCAAGGACACCGCGCACGCCATCGGCTTTCCCACCACGCAGGGCTCGCCGCTGCTGCAAGCGGCGCTGCCGGCGCAGGACAGCGTCTACGTGGCGCGCATGAAGGCGGCCGGCGCCATCGTCATCGGCAAGACCAACATGCCCGAGTTCGGCCTCGGCTCGCACACCTACACCCGGCTTTTCGGCGCCACCGCCAATGCCTGGGACGGCGCGCGCAGCGCCGGTGGCAGCAGCGGCGGCGCTGCGGTGGCGCTGGCGCAGCGGCTGCTGCCGGTGGCCGACGGCTCGGACTTCATGGGTTCGCTGCGCAACCCGGCGGGCTGGAACCATGTCTTCGGCCTGCGCCCCAGCCAGGGCCGGGTGCCGGCGTCGCCCAAGCCCGAGCTCTGGGTCAGCCAGCTCGTCACCGACGGCCCGATGGCGCGCACCGTGCGCGACCTGGCGCGCTTGCTGTCGACCCAGGCCGGCCACGATGCGCGCGCGCCGCTGTCGCTGGCCGACGCGACGCATTCCTTCGTGCCCGGCGCCGACGCCGACCGGCGCGGCCTCCGCGGCCTGCGCATCGGCTGGCTCGCCGACCTCGACGGCTACTTGCCAGTCGAGCCCGGCATCCTGACGGTTTGCGAAAGCGCCTTGCAGACGCTGGCCGGCGGCGGCGCGCAGGTCGAGCCGGCCCGGCTCGGCTTCGATGCCGACGCGCTCTGGCAGGCCTGGCTGGCCTGGCGGCGCGCGCTGGTGGCGGCCACCTTGGCGCCACATCTGGCGCTGCCGGGCGCACGCGCCCAGATCAAGCCCGAAGCGCTGTGGGAATTCGACAGCGCCGCCGGCCTGAGCGCGGCCGACTTCA
>JAUYAJ010000513.1 GCA_030693565.1 Rubrivivax sp. | reverse complement strand
TGCTGTTCATCATCTTCACGCTGCTGATGCTGCAGTTGCACAGCTTCAGCCGCGCGATGCTGGTGTTCCTGACCGGGCCGCTGGGCATCGCCGGCGTTGCCGCCGCGCTGCTGCTGCTGGACCGGCCGTTCGGCTTCGTCGCCTTGCTCGGGGTCATCGCGCTGATGGGCATGATCATGCGCAACTCCGTGATCCTGATCGACCAGATCGAGCAAGACCGCGCGCGCGGCGTGGCCAGCTGGGACGCCATCGTCGAGTCGGTCGTGCGGCGCTTCCGCCCCATCGTGCTGACCGCGGCGGCGGCGGTGCTGGCGATGATTCCGCTGTCGCGCAGCGTCTTCTGGGGGCCGATGGCCGTGGCCATCATGGGCGGCCTGGTGGTTGCCACGGCGCTGACCCTGCTGGCCTTGCCGGCCATGTATGCGGCCTGGTTTCGCGTCCGCCGCAGCGCTGCCGGCGACGCCGCCTGAGCGCTTGCCAGAGCAGCAGCGGCCGCCGCCAGCAGGGTGGCCGCCGGCTGACGCTAAAATCTGCGGTTTGCCAATCGCCTTCCATCTTTGAAGGGGTTGCTCTGCAGCCCCGATGCACGACTCCTTTTCCCCGCGCGGGTGGCGAAATTGGTAGACGCACCAGGTTTAGGTCCTGACGCCTTCACGGGCGTGCCGGTTCGAGTCCGGCCCCGCGCACCAGATCCGATTCAACACAGACCACGAGAATTCAAATGGCCGTCAACGTCGAAACCCTCGAAAAACTGGAACGCCGCATCACGCTGACGCTGGCGGCAAGCGACATCAGCGGCGACGTTGAGACCCGCCTCAAGCGCCTGGCGCGCACCGTCAAGGCCGATGGCTTCCGCCCCGGCAAGGTGCCGATGTCGGTGGTGGCGCAGCGCTATGGCTACTCGGTGCAGTACGAGGTCGTCAACGACCGCGTCAACAAGGCGTTCAACGACGCCACCACCGAAGCCAAGCTGCGCGTCGCCGGCGCGCCGAGCATTGCGCAGAAGGACGACGCCCCCGAAGGCCAGGTCAGCTTCGACGCCACCTTCGAGGTCTACCCCGACGTCGTCATCGGCGACCTCGGCACGGCCGAAGTCGAACGCGTGGCCACCGAGGTCACCGAAGCTGCGATCGACCGCACGGTCGAGATCCTGCGCAAGCAGCGCCGCACCTTCGCCCAGCGTCCGGCCGCCGAAGGCGCCGCCGAGACCGACCGCGTCACCATCGACTTCGAAGGCAAGATCGACGGCGAGCCTTTCGACGGCGGCAAGGCCGATGCCTTCCAGTTCACGATCGGCGAAGGGCAGATGCTCGAGCAGTTCGACAAGGCCGTGCGCGGCATGAAGGTCGGCGAGTCCAAGACCTTCCCGCTGCAGTTCCCGGCCGAATACCAGGGCAAGGACGTCGCCGGCAAGGAAGCCGACTTCATGGTGACGATGAAGAAGATCGAAGCCCAGCACCTGCCGACCGTCGACGAGGCCTTTGCCAAGTCGCTCGGCATTGCCGAAGGCACGGTCGACGGCCTGCGCGCCGACGTCAAGCGCAACCTCGAGCGCGAGGTCAAGTTCCGTGTGCTGGCGCGCAACAAGGGCGCCGTGATGGACGCGCTGGCGCAAGTCGCGCAACTCGACGTGCCCAAGGCGCTGGTGGCCAGCGAGCTTGAGCGCATGATCGAGTCGGTGCGTGAGCGGCTCAAGCAGCAAGGCATCAAGGACGCCGACAAGATGCCGGTGCCGCCGGAAGAGTTCACGCCGCAGGCCGAGCGCCGCGTTCGCCTGGGCCTGGCCGTGGCCGAACTGGTGCGCACCAACAACCTGCAAGCCAAGCCCGAGCAGCTGCAAAAGCACATCGAAGAGATGTGCCAGAGCTACGAAAAGCCGGCCGAGGTGATGCGCTGGTACCTGGGTGACCGCCAGCGCATGGCCGAAGTCGAGGCCGTGGTGGTCGAGAACAACGTCACCGAGTTCGTGCTCGCCCGCGCCAAGGTCGTCGACAAGGTGCTACCGTTCGACGAACTGATGACAGCTTCCTGAATAGGACACCCCGCATGAGCGCACAAGACACCGTCGGTCTGGGCATGGTGCCCATCGTCATCGAGCAGTCGGGCCGCGGCGAACGCGCCTACGACATCTACAGCCGGCTGCTGCGCGAGCGCATCATCTTCCTGGTCGGCCCGGTGAACGACCAGAGCGCCAACCTGGTCGCCGCCCAGCTGCTGTTCCTGGAGAGCGAGAATCCTGACAAGGACATCTTCCTCTACATCAACTCGCCCGGCGGCTCGGTCAGCGCCGGCCTGGCGATCTACGACACGATGCAGTTCATCAAGCCCGATGTGTCGACGCTGTGCATGGGCTTGGCGGCGAGCATGGGTTCGTTCCTGCTGATGGCCGGCGCCA
>JAUYAJ010000417.1 GCA_030693565.1 Rubrivivax sp. | reverse complement strand
ACGATGCCGAACTCGTCAGCGAAAGTGTTGTAGGCGGTTGGTGTGTAGTCGCGTCCGAGGCGCAGTTCGCCAAAGCCACCCAGCAGGCTGACGGTGGAGCGCCGCCCCCGAGGTCTTCGACGCCGCGCAGGCCCCATCGGCTCGTGGATGCGGATCCAGAGGCCAGGCGCTTGACGGAGCCTGCGCTCCCGTTCTTCACCTGACCTGCAGCCGCGTCCACGAGAGCCGGTCGCGCAAATCTGAACACGCGGCAAAGTGGATAGGCTGCTCCGGAGGGCGAGGACATCGCCCGGCATGACAGGAGCAGACGATGAGCAGAAGACCACGCCGCAACCACTCAGCGGTGTTCAAGGCCAAGGTGGCCGTAGAGGCCTTGCGCGACGGCATGACCGGTGCAGCGCCAGTCCTACCGGGTGGGAAATCCGAACTGCGTCGCACGCGCGCGGATGGCTCCGATCACATTGCGAAGGTCCATCGGCTCCAGCTTGTTCTTGTTCAGGAACGCCCGCCATTGGGTCTGTTTGGTGGTGTCGTCGGCAAAAGCATCGCTCAGGCCGATGGGCATGGTGCTGGGCATGACAGTCTGTCGGCGGGCGAACGTCGCTTCGATGGCGCGCTGCAGTTCCGCATCGTCGAGCGTGGCGTCGCGCAGCAGCAGGGCGAGGTCGAAGAAATCCTTCATCCGGGTGTTGGGCATGCCCAGCACGGTCACGGCGTGCAGCTTCTCGGCGACGGCCGTGGCCTTGGGGTAGGCGCGCAAGGTCGGTGCGGGGACGTCGGGCAGCAGGGTGGGGTAGGTGATGGACTGCGCCGCTGGCGTGACGGCATCGCCGAAGCCGATGTCGATCTGCAGGGACAGGCGGGCGCCGTCGAGGGTGGCGCGCAGATCGATGCGCACGCCGCCGTAGCCCGCGTCCTTGCGAATCGGGCTGCCCGCGACCGACTTGGGATCGAAGATGACCCCGTCGTCCACTGCGATGCTGGTGATTGATCGGAAGACGTCGACCAGTGTGGGCACGTCGTCGGGGCCGAACCCCAGCAGATCGGCGTCGCGTGTCGGCCGGTGCGGCTGGTCGTACCAAAGCTGGAACAGCAGCGCGCCCTTGAGCA
The DNA here is from genome assembly GCA_030693565.1 of Rubrivivax sp. Lineage (GTDB taxonomy): Bacteria > Pseudomonadota > Gammaproteobacteria > Burkholderiales > Burkholderiaceae_C > Rubrivivax. The sequence continues at coordinate 1,441 of JAUYAJ010000417.1, read as the reverse complement.
GGAAGTTGAGTGCGTGCTCCGAGATCGACAGCCGGTACAGCAGGCGTTCCAGACCGTACCGGGTCAGGGTCAGGTTGAAGTCCTGCTTCGACGTGTCGGTGATCTGCTTGAGCCTGGCGCGGATGGACGCAGCGCGGTTGGCGGTCATGCCGTGATGGCCTCGATGTAGGGGCGCATCACGTTGGCGACTCGGCCGCGCGTGGCGTGGCGCCAGAGGTCATCCATCGTGAACTTGCGCTGACTCCAGCCGTCGCGCAGTGCTTCGAGTGCCACGTCCAGGCCGATCTTGTTGCGGAACCGGAAGCAGTCGACGACGGTCCGGGCCGCGTTGAAGACCGGCACGTCGACGCCGTCGATCTTCAGGCGATCGACGCCATTGGCCAGTGCCGCATCCGACATGCGCACGACCCGGATCGCGGCCTTGTCGAGTCGAGGGCTCACCATGTGCGGCGGGATTGCGATCCACACCTCGTGGGGGGCCTGTGTCCCGATTTCGTGGACGCGCAGTGCGGACAGCAGGCAGACCACGCCCTTGGGCACGCGCGCCGAGACTTCCGCCAGCGAGCGGTGCTCGCTGATCTCGGCGCCCGGCAGGCCGTAGAGACCGCGCGCCACGCGTTCGAGCTTGCCGGCTTGCACCAGGCGCGTCAGGGCGATGGTAGGAAGGCCGTGCTGCGCCACGTCACGCGCGCGCAGCAAGGTGCGTTTGCGCGCAAGGCGCAGGACCTGCTGTTCGTGGGTGGAGGCGGTTTCGGCGGCGGTAGCCTTCATGGGTACATTGTGTTGCGAAATGACTGTGAAAAGCAATGACTACAGTAATAACGCAACATCGCTGTTCATCACCTGACGGGTTCCGGTTGCCTCGAAGGACGACTACCAGTTGGGGCTACACGCTGCCGAGCAGGTCGTTGATGGACGCTACGGTGACGTTGTTGCCGATGGCGCGTGCGAGCGCTGGGTCCATGCAGACGAAGGCATCAGCCTGAAGCTGGGTCAGGGCAATGTATTCGGCCACGAAAGTATCGGGCCAGCCGAGTTGGTCGGCGATCTTCCAGGCGAGGCCCTGCAGCACTCGGTCGCCCAGCAGGCGCACCCGAAGGCCACGCAGGTGGTCGAGCTGGCGTTCGGCGGCGTTTCGGTCGAGCTCACCCCGCCGCACGAGGATGTACAGCTGGGCCAGCACCTGGGAGCGCATCAAGGTCGGCGCCAGCAGCTGGTGCTGCGCCGGCACAACGGCCTGCAGCTGGGCCAGGTGCAAGGCGACATCGGGGCCGATCACGAATCTAGTCAAGTTGTCCTCTTCGCTGGTCAGTTCGGAGTCTTGGCCGCGGCTTTGGTCTAGTGTAGTGTTTCGTTCTGTTTGGAACTTAAGCGCGCATTAGCCCGAATTACCTTCTGCAGGATGTCGCGCGCGCTCTTGGTCCAGATGAATGGCTTGGGT
>JAUYAJ010000510.1 GCA_030693565.1 Rubrivivax sp. | reverse complement strand
ACGTCGGCGCGCAGCGGCGCCGGCTCGCCTTGCCAGTCGTCGGGCGAGATGCCGTTGGGCACGATGTGCAGTTTGGCCAGGTCCAGGCCATGCGCGGCCATGTGCCCATGCACCTTGGGCAGCATCGAGACGACGACATCGGCGTCGCGATAAGCGGCGTTCTCCGCCGCCTGGCACAACATGGCGAACGGGTGGCGCGGCGACATGCCCGACAGCTCGATCGGGCTCAGCGGCCACAGGTCGTGCACTTCGTAGACCAGCTTGGCGCCGGCGCGCCGCGCCAGCCGACGCGCGACCCAGATGTCCATCGGGTAGGTGCTGGACGCGATCACCACGTCGGGCTTGAACTCGCGCAGCAGCCGCGGCGTGTCGCGCCACACCGCGCGCAGAAAGGCCGCGATGTTGCGCACCCGGCCCAGGCCGTTGCCCTGGTAGGGCGGCGCCGGGTACCAGCGATAGGCTACGCCGTCGATGGTCTGGTCGCCGGCTTGCGGCTGGTGCGCGCGCACATGCGAGAAGTCGGCCGCCAGCATCTGCACGCGGTGGCCCAGGCGCACCCATTCGCGCGCCAGGTAGTAGGGCCGGAACTCCATGCCCAGCGCCGGGCTGCCGGCGTAGTGGTTCAGGTAGACGATGTTCATGCGGCGTTCTGTTCGCGCGCGCCGGCGTCGATGGCGCGCAGCCGGGCCACGAAAGCCTGCACGCAGGGCGCGAACAGCGCGTGCTGCGCCACCCAGGCGCGGTTGGCGGCGCCGATGCGCACGCCGTCCATCAGCAAGGCCTGCAGGCGCTCGCGCGGCAGCGTGGCACCGGCGCCGACGATCAAGCCGTTGTCGCCATCACGCACCAGCTCGCGGTTCGCCGGCAGGTCGGACAAGATCGGCAGGCAGCCCTGGGCCATCGCTTCGAGCACCGACACCGACACCGAGTCGCTGGCCGGCAGGCTCAGATAGCAAGGGGCCCGCGCATACCAGCCGGCCTGGGTGTCGGCGTCCAGGCGGCCGACAAAACGCACCTGCCCGGCCAGCCCGAGCGCAGCTGCCTGCGCTTCGAGCGCCGGGCGCAGTGAACCGTCGTTGGCCACCACCAGCCGCGCCTCGGGCCAGCCTTGCGCCAGCGCCGCGAACAGCGCCAGCACACGCTGCGGCGCGTAGATCGGCTCCAGCCCGCGGTTGGCAAAAAACAGCCCCGGCTCCTTGGCCGCGGCCGCCGGCGGCATCGCCTCCAGTCCGAAAGGGAACACCATCACCTCGGCGGCGCCGAGTTCGCGCATGCGCCGCGCCATCACCTGCGAGTCGCTGGTCGTCAGCGCGCAGGCGCGCAGCACGCGCGCGGTCAGCCAGCGCAGCAGCCGGCTCTGGTCCGGCGTGACCAGGATGTCGCTGCCCCAGGCCGATCCGACCAGCCGGCCCGGCACACCCCACAGCCGCTGCGCCAGCCAGGCCAACGTGCCATGCGATGTCAGGTAATGGGCATGTGTCCACTGCGGGTCGACGCCGCGCAGCCAGCGCGCCAGCACCGGCAGCTGGCCCAGCAAGCCGATGTTGCCGCCGGCGGCGGCGGGCCGGGTTGCCAGCGCAAGGCGGCGCGCGGCCGGCAGCAAGGCGTCGAAGCCGGGCGCGAAACCGCGGCTCGACGCGGCCCAGAGTTCGATGCCGGGCACGCGTGCCAGCGCCCGTGCCCACTTCAGCAAGTGCGGGCTGTCGCCGTCGCCGATCAATGCGTAGCGCATCACGGATCCCCAGCGCGGCGCAGCTTGAGCATCTCCAGCGCGCCGGGCCCGAGGCTGCCGCGCCGGATCTCGACGAAACCGAAGCTTTGGTACAAGGCCAGCGCCGGCGCGTTGCCGGCGGCGGCGGCCACCGCCAGCGCCGCACCGTCGACGCGGCGCACCGCTTCGTCGAGCAACAGGCTCGCGATGCCCTGGCGCTGCCGATCCGGACGCACGACCAGCGTCGTGATGCAGATCTGGTCGGCTTCGTCGTCCGGCCCCAGGCACAGCACGCCGATCAGGTCGTCGCCAGCACCCAGCGCGCCGAGCACGAACTCGGCGCTGGCCTGGATGTCATCACGCGTGCGCCGCAAAGGCGCCGGCGGGTCCAGCCCCAGCCAGCGCGTCTCCTGCGCATGCGCCAGCACCAGCACGGCGTGGATCTGCGTGGCTCGCGCCAGGTCGCGCGGATCCAGGCGCTCGATGCGCAGCGGCGCCGAGGTGGCAGGCGTCATGGCCGGTCGACCCAGGCGTCGTAATCGGCGCGGCAATCCGCGTGCGCCACCAGCCAGGCGGCATCGACCTCGCGCGTGTCGCCGACCACCTGGGCCGGCTGGCCGGCGACGATGGCGAAGTCGGGCACTTCGCCGGCCACGTAGCTGTAGGCACGCACCAGCACACCGCGACCGATGCGGCTGCCCGGCATCACGACCACATGCGGGCCAATGAAGGTGTAGGCGCCGATCAGCGTCGGCTGGCGCACGAAGCCCGGCGGCTCAGCCGCGCCCCAGTAAGCGCGGCCGGCCAGCCGCAGCGCCTGGTGGCTGGAATGGCTGAGCAGCGCGCAATGGGTCGTCACCTGGCAGCCTTCGCCGATCGTCAGCCCGCCCGAGGCATCGAGCAGGTTGAAGGCGCCGACGTAGACATGGTCGCCAATGTCGAGCAAGGCCGGCGCTTCGATCTGCGTGGCGCTGCTGATGCGCGTGTGCGCCAGCCAGCGGCCGTCGGCATGGCGCCAGCCGTACAGCATGCGCGGCGCGAAGAGTGCGCGCCAGCCGCGCTGCAGCCCTTCGCGCATCATGGCGCGCGCCCGGCCAGCCGGCGCAGGTCAGCCCACAGCTGCGGCCCCGGCCACAGCACGCCGGCCAGCGCCAG
>JAUYAJ010000416.1 GCA_030693565.1 Rubrivivax sp. | reverse complement strand
CGCGCAGCGCGCGCGCCGCCGGGCCGGCGGCGGCGGCGACGTCGAGCGCGGCCTGCAGGTTGAGGTCGGCGACGATGACTTGCGCGCCCTCGGCGACGAACTTGTGCACGATGCCGGCGCCAAAGCCCGACCCGCCGCCGGTGACGATGGCCACCTTGTCTTTCAAACGCATGCTTGTTCCCCGTCAGTCGTGTTTGATCGCCACCGTCTTGAGCACCGAGAAGCCGTACAGCGCCTCGAAGCCTTTTTCGCGGCCGTGGCCCGAATGTTTGACGCCGCCGAAGGGCAGCTCGACGCCGCCGCCGGCGCCGTAGTTGTTGATGAAGACCTGGCCGCAGTGCAGCCGCCGCGCCAGCCGCAGCGCACGGCTGCCGTCGCGTGTCCAGACCCCGGCGACGAGGCCGAACGCGGTGCCGTTGGCAATCGCCAGCGCCTGGGCATCGCTCTCGAAGGGGATCAGCACCTGCAGCGGGCCGAACACCTCTTCCTGCGCCAGCCGGTGATCGGCCGGCACCTCGCCGACCAGCGTCGGCGCCACATAGCAGCCGCCGGCCGGCGCGCCAGCCATCACCGGTGCCTGCGCGAGGACGGGCAGCCCGCTGTCGCGCACCAGCGCCAGGTAGCTTTCGACGACGTCACGCTGGCGCGCCGAGATCAGCGGCCCGACATCGGGGTCGTCCAGCGCCGGGCCGACGCGCAGCGCGCGGTAGCGCTCGGCCATGCGCGCGGCCACCTGCGGGTAGACGCTTCGCTCGACGAGGATGCGGCTGGCCGCCGAACAGGTCTGACCAGCGTTCTGGATGCCGGCCGTCACCAGAAAGGGCAGGGCGGCGTCGAGGTCGGCGTCGGCGAAGACGATCTGCGGGCTCTTGCCGCCCAGCTCCAGCGTCACCGGCACCACGTTCTGCGCCGCCGCGGTCTGGATCAGCCTGCCGACCTGCACCGAGCCGGTGAACGAGATGTGGCGCACGCCGGGGTGGGCGGCGAGCGCGGCGCCGGCGTCTTCGCCCAGGCCGGTGACCAGGTTCAGCGCGCCGGCGGGCAGGCCGGCTTCATGGGCGATGCGCACGAAAGCCAGCGCGCTCAGGCAGGCTTCCTCGGCCGGCTTGAGCACGCAGGCGTTGCCCATCGCCAGCGCGGCGCCGACGCTGCGGCCGATGATCTGCATCGGGTAGTTCCAGGGCACGATGTGGGCCGTCACGCCATGCGGCTCGCGCAGCGTCAGCGCGGTATAGCCAGCGCTGTAGGGAATGGTCTCGCCCATCACCTTGTCGGCCGCGCCGCCGTAGAACTCGAGGTAGCGCGCCAGCGCCAGCGCGTCAGCATGGCCCTGGCGCAGCGGCTTGCCGACGTCCAGCGCTTCGAGGCGCGCCAGGTCGTCGGCGCGCGCGAGCACCAGCGCGCTCATTTTCAGCAGCAGCCGGCCGCGCTCGGTGGCGCTGAGCCGGCCCCAGTCGCCGTCCAGCGCGGCTTGCGCAGCGCGCACCGCGGCATCGACATCGGCGGCGTCGCCACGCGCTATCTCGGCCAGCAGCGTGCCGTCCGACGGGTTGATCAGCGGCAGCGTCGCGCCGCTGGCGCAGCGCTGCCAGCGCCCGCCAATGCACAGCACCGTGGTGTCGAAAGGCAGGGGGGTCATCGTCGCGGCTCCATCGGCGTCCCATCATAGTGGCGGCGCTGCTGCGGCATGATCGCCGGCCTGGCGGCCCGGAGGCGACACATTGGCACGCAACATCGAGATCAAGGCGCGCATCGACAGCATCGAGGCCTTGCTGCCGCGCGCCGCGGCGCTGGCCGACGGCGGCGCCGAGCTGATCGAGCAGGACGACAGCTTCTTCGTCGTGCCACAAGGCCGGCTCAAGCTGCGCCGCTTCGCCGACGGCTCGGCCGAACTGATCCACTACCACCGCGCCGACACCAGCGCCGCCAAGGCCAGCGACTACGTGCGCGTGCCGGTCGCCGATGCCGACGCCTTGAGTGCGGCGCTGGAGCGCGCCTGCGGCCTGCGCGGCCGGGTGCGCAAGCGGCGCTGGCTGCTGCTGTGCGGCGCCACCCGCATCCACCTCGACCGCGTCGAAGGACTGGGCGACTTCATGGAGCTCGAAGTCGTGCTGCGGCCCGGTCAGCCCGACGCCGACGGTGTGGCCACCGCCGAAGCGCTGATGGTGGCACTCGGGCTGGCCGATGTGCAGCGCCTGGCCGGCGCCTACCTGGACTTGCTGGCGGTCAGCGCACCGGGATCGGCATCGAGCGGTCCACCGCCACCGCGGTGACGCTGTTCTGCGGCGAGCCTTCGATGACGCGCTCGGAATACGTCAGGTAGACCAGCGCGTTGCGCTGGCTGTCGACCATGCGCACGATGCGCAGCTTCTTGAACAGGATCGACAGCCGTTCACTGAACACTTCTTCCTGGCGCGGCAGTGGCTTGGCGAACGACAGCGGGCCGACCTGGCGGCAGGCGATCGAGGCTTCGGACTTGTCTTCGGCCAGGCCGAACGCGCCTTTGATGCCACCTGTCTTGGCGCGCGAGACATAGCAGGTCACGCCTTTGACCATCGGGTCGTCGTAAGCCTCGACGACGATCTTGTGGTCGGGGCCGATGAGCTTGAAGACGGTGTCGACCTCGCCCACGCGCTCGGCATGGGCGGGGGCGATGAAGCAGGGCAGCAGGCAGAGCAGGCGCAGCATGTTTCGCATGGATTCCACCTTGGCAGGATTGGCTCAAATCTCGACCTTCGAGCCCATCTCGACGACCCGGTTCGCCGGCAGGTGCAGGAAGTCGGCAGCGCCGGCGGCGTTGCGGTGCATGCTGGCAAAGAGCTTTTCGCGCCACAGCGCCATCGCGCTGCCGAAGGTGGGGATCACGGTGTCGCGGCTGAGGAAGTAGCTGGTCTGCATCTCGTCGAGCACGATGCCGCGGCTTTGCAGCAAGGCCAGCGCGTCGGGCACGTCGGGGTCGTTCTTGAAGCCGAAGTGCAGTGTCACCTGCCAGCAGTCGTGGCCCAGCGGCTCGACCTCGCAGCGGCGGCCAAAGCCGATCCACGGCAGTTCGTGGTGTTGCACGGTGACGAACAGGTTGCGCGCGTGCAGCACCTGATTGTGCTTGAGGTTGTGCAGCAGCGCGGTCGGCGTCCAGCCTTTCTCGGCGCTGAGGAAGACCGCCGTGCCCGGCACCCGCAGCGGCGGGCTGACGAAGACCGCGGCCAGGAAGTCGGGCAGGCTGATCGCCTCTTCGCGCAGGCGCTCGCCGAGCAGGCGCCGGCCTTGCTTCCAGGTGATCATCAGCGTGAACATGGCGCCGCCGATGAGCAGCGGGAACCAACCGCCGTCCAGCACCTTGACGGCGTTGGCGGCGAAGAAGGTGATGTCGACGACGAAGAAGATGCCGGTGGCCGCCAGGCACACCGCCAGCGGCAGCTTCCAGGCGTAGCGGATGACGAAAAAGGTCATCACCGTGGTGATGGTCATGTCGATCGTCACCGCAATGCCGTAGGCCGACGCCAGGTTGGTGCTCGAGCGGAACATCAGCACCGCCACCACGATGGCGCCGTAGAGCGCCCAGTTGACGAAGGGCACGTAGATCTGCCCGGTTTCGCGCACCGAGGTGTGGGTGATGCGCAGCCGTGGCAGATAGCCGAGCTGGATCGCTTGTTTGGTGACTGAGAAGGCGGCGGTGATCAGCGCCTGTGACGCGATCACCGTGGCCAGCGTGGCCAGGCCGATGAGCGGGAACAGCGCCCAGGCCGGCGCCATCTCGTAGAACGGGTTGCGCACGTTCTCCGGGTGGGCCAGCAGCATCGCACCCTGGCCGAAGTAGTTCAGCACCAGCGCCGGCATCACCACCGTGAACCAGGCCAGCCGGATCGGCCGGGTGCCGAAGTGGCCGAGGTCGGCGTACAAGGCCTCGGCGCCGGTGACGCAGAGCACGACCGCGCCCAGCGCGACGAAAGCGACCGCGGGTTCTTCGAGCACGAAGCCCAGCGCATAGCCCGGCGCCAATGCCGCCAGCACTTGCGGGTTGCGCGCGATGTGCAGCACGCCCAGCAGGGCCAGGACGCCGAACCAGGCCAGCGTGATTGGCCCGAACAAGCGGCCGACGACGGCCGTGCCATGGCGCTGGGCGGCGAACAGCAGCGTCAGCACCACCAGCGTCACCGGGACGACGTAGCTGTGCAGGCCGGGCGCGGCGACTTCCAGGCCTTCGACCGCCGACAGCACCGAGATCGCCGGCGTGATGACACCGTCGCCGAAGAAGATCGCGGTGCCGAAGATGCCCAGCACCAGCAGCCGCCGGCGCAGCACCGGCCGGTCTTTGACCGCCTGCGAGGCCAGCGCCAGCATCGCGATCAAGCCGCCTTCGCCATGGTTGTCGGCGCGCAGGATCAGCAGCACGTACTTGAGCGCGACGATCACCGTCAGCGTCCAGAACACCAGCGACAGGATGCCCAGGATGTTGTCCGGCGTCAGCGGCACGCGGTCGTGCGCGAACACCTCTTTCAAGGCGTAGAGCGGGCTGGTGCCGATGTCGCCATAGACGACGCCGATGGCGGCCAGCGTCAGCGCGGCCATCGCGCCAGGGCTTCGTGAAGGGGCTGACGCGCTCATGGGAGCCGCGATTGTGCGCCGATTCGGCGGATTTGGTGCGGTGCAGCATCTGCGCCACAGTCGGCGCCGGTTCTCAGTTCAGCGCGCGGCCCTCGAGCAGGCGCTGGACGAATTCCAGCGTCGCCTGGTGCAGGTAGTCGCGGTTGTCGGCGCGCGTGAAGCTGTGGCCTTCGTCCTCGGCGGTGAGGAACCAGACCGGCGTGCCGGCGCCGCGCACTGCGCCGACCATCGCTTGCGCCTCCGACCAGGGCACGCGCGGGTCGTTGCGGCCGTGGACGACAAACAGCGGCTTCTTGACCTTGTCGGCCTGGTTCAGCGGCGAGATCTTGAGCAGGAACTGGCGCATCGCCGGGATGCGCTCGTCGCCGTATTCGGCGCGCCGGTTGTTGCGCCGGTAGCTCTCGGTGTTCTCCAGAAAGCTGACGAAATTGGAGATGCCGACGCGGCAGATGCTGCCGGCGATGCGCGCCGATTCATGCGCCGCCACTGCCAGCGCCATGTAGCCGCCATAGCTGCCGCCGGCCACCACCACCTTGGCAGCGTCCATGTCGGCGCGGCTGCCGATGAGGTCGAGCAGGGCGCTGATGTCCTTCACCGCGTCTTCGCGCCGCAGGCCGTTGTCGAGGGCAAGAAAGCGCTTGCCCAAGCCGTCCGAGCCGCGCACGTTCGGCAGGATCACGTGCATGCCGAGTTCCTCGACCAGGTGGCGCAGCGTGCCCGACAGAAAGCTCGGCCGCGCCTGCGCGCTCGGGCCGCCGTGGATATTGATATAGACCGGCCGCTTGCCGGTGAAGCGCGCGGGCGGCGCCAGGTGCAGGCCGGAGATCTCCAGACCGTCGAAACTCTTCCAGCGCAGGGCCGCGAACTCGGGCCCGCCCTGGACCTCGGTGCCCGACCACGCCGACACGCCATGGCTGGCGTGGTCGTAGACCCAGACCCGACCCGGGTGGCGGGCCGAGACCTGGTCGAAGGCCAGCAGCGGCAGCCGCGGGTGCCAGCGCGGGTTGCGCACCAGGCCGGGCCGCAGCGCCGCCTTGGCGGGCTGCAGTTCGCCGCTGGCCGCGTCGTAGAAGCGCAGCACCGACAAGCCTTGCTCGTTGTGCACCAGCGCCAGCGGCAGGCCGCTGCCAGGCGCAGGCGCGGCCAGCGCCTCGAGGTCGGCTTCGAGCGTGGTCAGCAGGTGCTGGCGCTCGCCGCTTTGTGAACCCAGGCTGGTGAGGTGGCGGAACTCACCTTTGACCGCCTGCCGGCCCCAGATCATCTCTTCGGTGTCGCCGCTATCGCCGCTATCGCCGCCATCGCCAACTTCGCTGACGTCGACACGCTCGGCCTCGCCGAGCGCTTTGGGCGCACTGCCTTCGAGTGCAAAGCTCAGCCACTGGGTGCGGCCGGCCTGGGTGCGCGTCAGCAGCACGGCGCCCGACGCGGCCACGCGCAGCGCGCCGAAGCGGCCGTCCTTGACCTCGCCGAGCACGCGCCGGCGCTCGGGCGCCAACGGGTCGACCCAGATCAGCTGGCTGTGGCCTTGGCGCTCGCCCTGGGCATGGCGGTCGAGTTGTTCCCACAGATAGACCAGCCCGGCGCCGCGCGGCAGGAATTCGAAGTCGGTGACGCGGCCGGTCGCGGCCGAGATGCGCTGCGCCGGCTCGCCGTCGCGCCACAGATAGAGCTGCCAGGCCTCGTCGCCTTGCCGGTCGCGGCTGAACACCAGGTGGCGACCTTGCTCGGGCTCCCAGCGTGCTGTGCCGACGCCGTCGCGGCCGTCGGTCAAGCGCTCGGGCGCGGCGCCGGCGGCGCGCAGGCGGTGCAACTGGGTCGCGCCGCCGCCACGCGCCAGCACCAGCATCTCGGGACGCTGCGGGTGCCAGTCGACGAAGCGCAGCGCCTGCACATCGGCCAGCG
>JAUYAJ010000504.1 GCA_030693565.1 Rubrivivax sp. | reverse complement strand
CGGCGCCAGCGCGAGGCGGAAGAGGCCGACTACCGCAAGCGTGCCGACCGCGCGGCCCGGGACGCCCGCGATCTGTGGGCCCGCGGGGCGAGCAGCGGCCAGTCGGCCTACCTGCAGCGCAAGGGCGTGAAGGCCCACGGCGTGCGGTTCTTGCCCGACGGCACGGTCCTCGTGCCGATGCGCGATGCCGCCGGCGAGTTGCAGAACGTGCAGCGCATCGTGCCCGAGAAGCCGGCGGACGGCGGCACCGACAAGCGGTACATGCCCGGCAGCCGCAAGAAGGGCTTGTGGCACCTGATCGGCACCGCCGATGACGCTGCAGTGCTGTTGCTGGGCGAGGGCTATGCCACTGCGGCAGCACTGCACGAGGCCACGGGCCGGCCCGCGGTGGTCGCGTTCGACGCGGGCAACCTGGTGCACGTGGCCCGCGAACTGCGCGCGCTGCACCCGAAGGCCACGATCCTGGTGTGCGGCGACGACGACCGCGACACCGAGGCCCGCAAAGGCGTCAACCCGGGCCGCCAGCACGCTGCCCAGGCCGCGCGGGCGGCGCAGACGCCGGAAGGAGCGGCCGGCGCCGTCTTCCCCGAGGGCTTGCCCGAAGGCGGCAGCGACTTCAATGACCTGGGCGCGCACGCGGGCCTGCAGGCGGTGCTTGAGCAGGTTGAGCGAGCGGCCGCCGCGCCCCAGGTGCCGATGCCCCGGCGCGCGGCGAAATCGGGCCGTGGCGCGACGAACGGGAGCGCGGACGATGGTGGGGCCTCGGCCTCGCCGCCGGCGGGCCCTGGCGGCGCTGCGTCGCCCGACCGCTGGGGCTTCGTGGTCGACGATAGGGGCGTCTGGCACAGCAAGCGCGATGCCGACGGCTGGGGCAAGCGCGTCTGGCTGTGCGCGCCGCTGAGCGTGACGGCGCGGACCCGGTCCGACGATGCAAACGGCTGGGGCTACATGCTCGAATTCGGCGACTTCGACGGCAACGGCAAGACCTGGGCCATGCCCTCGGCGCTGCTCAGCGGCGAGGGTGCCGAGTGGGCCGCGCGCCTACGCGACAGCGGACTGAACATGGCTGTCGGCGCAGGCACCCGCACGCAGATCGCCGCCTACATCAACACCCGGCAGCCCGAGGCGCGCATCACCTGCACCGATCGCGTCGGTTGGCACGGCTCTGTGTATGTCTTGCCAAGTGGTTCGATCGGCCCCGAGGACGGGCGCCGGTACGTGTTCCAAAGCGACGGTGCCGTCGACGACACCTTCCGCCAGCGCGGCGATCTGGCCGAGTGGCAAACCAATGTCGCGGCGCTGTGCGAAGGAAACACCCGCCTTGTGTTTGCGCTCTGCGGCGCGCTGGCCGGGCCGCTGCTGCCCTTCTCCGGTCTTGAAGGTGGAGGTTTCCATTTCCGCGGTGACTCCCGCGGGGGCAAGACGACGGCGTTGCGGTGCGCCGCCAGCGTCAACGGGCGCGAGAACTACATGCAGCAGTGGCGGACAACGTCAAATGCACTGGAGAGCACGGCGGTACAGCACAACCATGCTTTGCTGGTGCTCGACGAGCTGGGGCAGCTTGACCCGCGCGAGGCCGGCGACACGGCCTATCTTCTGGCCAACGGCATGGACAAGAACCGATCGACGCGGGGGCTTCTGGCCCGCAAGCGGCGGACCTGGCAGTTGTTGTTCCTGTCCTCGGGCGAGGTCGGTATGTCGGACTTGATGGCTGACGCGGGCAAGCGGGTACGCGCGGGTCAGGAAGTTCGCATGGTCGATGTGCCTCTTGATGCGGGTGCTGGCATGGGGGGCATAGAGCATCTGCACGAATTCGACTCCGCCGCCGAGCTGGCCGAGGCTTTGGGGGCCCGCACGCGGCGGTTCTACGGGACAGCAGGCCGCGCCTGGCTGCAGTGGTGCGCAGACAACTTCCGCGGGCTCGGCGGGACGGTGCGCGAACTGGTGGAACAACAGCGCGGGGCGTTCGTGCCCGAGGCAGCAAGCGGGCAGGTACGCACGGTGGGCAGTCGTTTTGCCCTGGTGGCGGCAGCGGGGGAATTGGCAACCCGAGCCGGCATCACTGGCTGGCCCGCCGGCGAGGCGGTGCGTGGCGCTCGGGCGTGCTTCGAAGCTTGGCTGGCAACGCGCGGGCACCTGGACAACAGTGAGCAGGTAGCCATGTTTCGCCAGGTGCGGGCCTTCCTCGAGAAGAATGGCGAGGCGCTGTTCACTTGGACGCAGCGCGGCCTGGACGACCACAAGCCGAACACGCCTTACCGTGCGGGCTTCAAGCGCCTAGTCGACGAATCTGGTGTGCCTGTGAAGGTGGATTCAGCGACCGAGTATTTGGAAAAGCGATCGGCGGATGACTGGCGCACCATACACACGGGCTTCGTCGAGTATCTGATCCTCCCGGAGCAGTTCAAGCGAGAAGTCTGCAAGGGCTTCGACGCTGCTGCCGTTGCGAAGGTGCTGCGGGATCGGGGGCACCTCAAACACGAGGTCGACCGTTTGACGATGAAGCAGCGACTTCCTGGCATGCCCAAGACGGCGGTCTACCTGATCAAGCCGAGCATCTTCGAGGACGAGACCTAGCAGGCTCCCGAGCCTTCGGCGCTACTGCCGACATTCTTCCATCGCCTTCACTTGGTCGAGAAGGCGCTTGCGTTCGTCGCGGGTGATCGTGATCGAAGCCGCCGATGTGCGCACGTTCGCCACTTCGCGCTCGCTGTGGCAGGGTCTGGTCGGCTTCTGGCGTTCGGCCGGGCGTTCCTGGGTCGCGTACACGCGCCCGCCGGTGGTGTAGACGTACCGGCTGTCGCCGTTCGGGTAGCGGTACACGTACTGCTGGCGTTCCTGGCCCTTGACGACGTCGCGGTTCACGACTGTCGGCGTGCCGAGCGCCTGGCGCAGTTCCGAGTCTGTCATGCCGTCGATGACCTGACCGCTGGCGATGGCCTCGGACAGTGCGGCGCGGCGCTGGGCCTGGGCCCGCAGCATGGCGTCGCCCGCTGGGCTGCCGTCGACGACGTTGGGGGCTTGAATCACGACGGGCCGCCCCGTGCCCGCGGGGCAGGGGGCCTGCTGGAAGACGGGCTGCCCATTGGCGTCGGTGCAGCGATGAACCGACTGGGCGCCGGCCTGGCCACTGGCCAGCGCCGCGAGCATGAAGACGATCAGGCGCATCGTCACACTCCTTCGACTTCGATGCGCAGATCTTAGACCGGCCTGATCGCGCTGTCCCCGTCCCCGATTTTGGCGGGGACAGATTCCGGGCGTGGCGGGGACGCCGAAACCCAGCATTCATGCGGGTTTCCGGGGTGTGTCCCCGTTGTTCCGCTGTCCCCGGTGCATTTGAGCCGGGAGGGAAGTCTGCGGCGACATGCCCCCACAAACCTGGGGGCACAAAATGTGCCCCCAATTTCTGAAATGTGCCCCCAATCGATGCCCCCAAATGCGTCGGATGTACACGGAAGCCGGCGGAGGGTGGCGGACAGAAAGCAAGGCGGAGTCTCGGCCTGCTTCATAGGTAAATCGGGTGGAATCTTGTCCTGATCGGACGGCGGCGGAAGTTCGCGGATAGCGCTGGAAATCGGCCGATGGCGCCCCCGGCAGGAATCGAACCTGCATCTGAGACTTAGGAGGTCCCCGTTCTATCCATTGAACTACGGCGGCGGCGCGGCGGATTTTCGCACGCCCCCGGTGCGCGTCAGGCGCTGACGGTGAGCAGCGCGGCGACGTGGCAGCCGGTGCCGGCCATCACGAACAGGTGCCAGGCGAAATGGCCGTAGCGCAGCCGGGAATCGAAGTGGAACACCGCCGCCCCCAGCGTGTAGGCCAGGCCGCCGGCGACCAGCCAGGCCAGCGTCGCGGCGGGCAGCCGCGCCACCAGCGGCGCGGCGGCGATCAGCGCCACCCAGCCCATCGCCACGTACAGCCCGGTCGACCACAGCGGGTGGCGCAGGCGGTGGAACAGCTTGGCGGCGACGCCGAAGGCGGCGGCGCTCCAGACGATGCCGAACAAGGTCCAGCCCCAGGCGCCGCGCAGCACGCCCAGCAAGTACGGCATGTAGCTGCCGGCGATGAAGAGGTAGATCGCCGCGTGGTCGAGGCGGTTGAACCAGTGCTTGGCGCGGCCCGGCGGCAGCGCGTGGTACAGCGACGAGACCCCGAAGTGCAGGATCATCGTCGCCGCGAACACGCTGGCGACGACGATGTCGGCCGCGCTGCCGCGGCGGGCGGCGAACAGCACCAGCACCGGCAGCGAGGCCACCGCGAGCAGCAGGCCCAGGCCATGGCTGATTGCGTTGGCGATTTCTTCGCCCCGGGTCTGGGGCCTGTCGTGGGCGGGGCTCATGGCCCGATGCTAGCCCAGCCCGCCGCCGCGCCGCGCAGGTGGCGGGCCAGGAAGGCGAAGACACGCGCTTCGTAGGCTGCTGGATCAAAGGCGTGGAGGTCAACATGGCCGGCGCCGTCGACCCACCACAAGTCCTTGGGCGCGGCGGCGGCCGCGTGCAGGCGGCGGCTGGCGGCCGGCGTGGTGTGGCGGTCGGCACTGCCGGCAACGATCAGCAGCGGCGCCCGCAGTGACGCCAGCCGGTCGACGGGCCGCAGCTGGTCGGCGCTGACACCCAGCCACAGCGGCAGTTGGGCGCGCAGCAGCGGCGCTGCGGCGACGCCGACCGCGCCGGCATGCAGGCGCAGCCGGCTGAGCAGCGCGTCGTCGATGTCGGCGTACATCGATTCCAGCACGACGGCGTCGGCGGCCGGTTCGGCGCCGGCCAGCACATAGGCGGCGGCGCCGAGTGAAACGCCGATGACGGCCACTTTTTCGCCCGCCAGCGTATGCCGCAGGTGGCGCAGGCTGGCGCGCACGGCGGCGGCTTCGTGCAGGCCGAAGCCGATGCGCGGGCCGCTGCTTTCGCCATGGGCGGGCAGGTCGATCAGCAGCGTGGCGTAGCCCTGGCGCTGCAGCGCCTGCGCCCGGCCTTGCATCTGCCGCCGGTCGGCGCGCAGGCCGTGCAGCAGCAACACGGCGCCAGCGCCTGGCCGGCCAGGCGTCAACCAGCCGGCGACGGTGTTGCCGCCGCCCGCATCGATGCGCAGCACCTGCGCTCCTGGCGGCGCCGGGCCGACCATGCCGGGTGCCGCGGCGCTGAGCCGTTCGCCGACGAGGGCCAGTGCGGCGGCGCCGAGCAGTACCAGCAGGCCGGCGGCCAAGGCAAGGCGGCGCATCGGCTGGATGCGACTCAGGCGCCGAGCAGCAGCGCCAGGTTCAGGCGCCGGCGCTCGCCGTCGGGGTCGATGATGGCGGCGACGGCGGCCAGTTCGGCGCGGTAGCTGTCCGGCAACCCATGTTCACGGGCGCCGTGGACGACGTAGGCCAGGTACCAGTCGAAGGGGCGCAGACCCGCGTCGACGTGGGTGGCGTGATAAGCGCCCGCGTCGACGCTGCCATGGGCGGCATGCACCGTCACCGCCTTGTGGTCGTAGCCGCGGCCCAGGCCTTCGGCGCGGTCGAGCAGCGGCCGTTCGTGCAGGGCGATCTCGAACAGCACGCCCCAGACGTCATCGTCGGCGCTGCCGGTGGCCAGGATGTCGCACTTGGCCGAGCCGTCGGCGCCTGCCTTGTGCCACATCAGCCGGTGGCCGGGCAGGCGGGCGATCCCCAGTGGCTGGGCCGACGGCGTGCGCGCACGCAGGCGCAGCGTGGCCATGTTCGAGCCATAGGCGAAGTTGATGAAGGCCGGTGCTGCCACTTCAGTCCAGGTACTTCCAGCTGTCGGCGCCGTCGAAGCGCCGGACCCGAACCCCTTGCAGAGCGGCGGGGTCGGCGTTGCGCATGTTGACGCCGTGGCGGGCGCCGGGCTCAGCCTGCAGCGGCTCCCAGTGGGTGACGATGCCGCAGTGGCGGCAGTGCAGCGTGCGCAGCGTCTTGTCGCCCCAGATGTATTCGGCGGTGTGCTCGGGGTGGCCGCTCAGCGTCACCGTGCCTAGGAGTGTGGGCGGCAGAACGCGGGCGTCTCCTTCTGCCGCCCACGCTCCCAGCGCGTAGTGGGCCCAGAGCGCACCGATGCGCCGGCACAGCGAGCAGTTGCAGTCGACGACTTGCTCCGGGCGCTGCGGGACTTCGATGGCGACCGCGCCGCAGTGGCAGCTCAGGCGCAGCGCGGTCATGGTGGCGTGCCGGTGCTGTCCGCCGCACCCACGGGCGTGAAACGCGGCTGCAGTCGGCCGTCGATGGTGACGTTCTCGAAGAACATCGCGTGCGGCCGCACCCACAGGCCGGCGCCGGCGTAGAGCGGGCGGTAGACGACCAGTGGCGCCAGCGTCTCGCTGTGGCGGGCGACGCCGATGACCTCGTACTCGCGGCCTTTGTAGTGGCGGTAGCGGCCCAGTGCGGTGGCCGGCAGCGGCGCCAGTTCGGCGTCGGGGATGGGGGTGTCGGTCATGTCGTCTCCCAGTGTCGGGTCGGGGCCGGAACGCCCACGCGCCAGGTCCTCGAAGCCGAGCTGCCGCGCCGTGCCATCGTCATGCCAGCGCGATGCGGTAGCGCAGCCCGGGGGTGGCGCCGTACTGCGCCGGCTTGGTGAAGCGCTCGTGCAGCACGCCGCCGTTGGCTTCGATGGTGCGCTGCGAGGCGATGTTGTCGGGGTCGGTGGTCAGCTCCACAAAACGCAGGCCTTCGGCGCGCGCCAGCGCCAGCGTGGCGCCGAGCGCCTGGGTGGCGTGGCCGCGGTTGCGCTTGGCGGGCACGACGGCGTAACCGATGTGGCCCAGGCAGTGCGGCGGCAAGGCCTCGGTGCCGGGTTGCCAGCGAAAACCGATGACGCCGCAGAACTCGCCGTCCCACATCCAGCGCCGCAGGCCGGGAATGCGCCGGACCTGCGAGCCGTCGGGCAGTGTGACCGGGTCGCCCTTGGCTTCGCGGTCGACCATGGAAGCCAGGAAGCCCGCGGCGTCGGCTTCGATGCGGGCCAGTTCCTCGGCGGCGGCGACGGCGCCGCGCACGTTGTCAGCCGACCAGCCGCTTTGCAGCGCCTGGACGTAGGACGGCAGGTGCAGGGCGCTGGGCCAGACGAGTTCCATGGGCTGCTCCGAATCGATGGGCTCGCAGCCGCGTTCAGCGTGGGCGCTCGGGGCTGGACGCAGCGGGCGCGGGCGCTGCCGGCACGCCGCGGCGCCAGGTCCAGATGACGTCGAGCGCGTTGTCGGTGCCGGCCTGGGCGCGCAAGGTGAAGGTCTGGGCGATGCGGTAGATCAGCTGCCAGGTGCCGGTGGTGGCGTTGACGCCGCGTTCGTAGCCAACATACCAGCGGCTGGAGAGCTGCTTGCCGACCGCGATGATGGTCTCGCGCACGTCGCCGTCGCCCTGGCGCACCGACAACTCGTCCAGACCCAGCTTGCGCATCAAGGTGTCGGTCGGTGCGTCGCCTTCGCCGGCCAGCAAGGCCATCGCGGCGCGTTGCAGCAGCGCGGTGTCGGTGCGGCCCAGACCGTCGGGCGCGCGGCCCAGCATCAACCATGACAGCTTGTCGGTGTCGCTCATTTCCGGCAGCGAGTACAGGCGCACGCGCGGCGTGGCGACATTGCCGCTGATGGCCACGCCGACGCGCACGTCCGGGTTCGGGCGCAGCGCCAGAATGTCCAGCCGCGGTTCGTCGGGGGCGCCGCTGAAGGCGACGATGCCGCGTTCGATGGCCAGCTTCTGGCCGTAGGCGGCGTAGGTGCCGCCCTCGGTGTAGACGCTGCCGTGCAGCGCCAGCCGCCCATTGGGCGCCGAGATGCGCAGCTTGCCGCGCAGCGTGGTGTCGAGCCCGCGCCCGCGCAGGCGCAGCTTCTGGCCCAGGTCGAGGTCGACACCGACGA
>JAUYAJ010000501.1 GCA_030693565.1 Rubrivivax sp. | reverse complement strand
CGGCGCCGTGCAGGCGCTGGTCCACGCCGCCGGCATCAACCGGCCGGCGGCGCTGGCCGCACTCGACGCCGCCGAGCTGGCCGCCACGGTGGCGGCCAAGGTGGGCGCGCTGGACCATTTGCTGCAGGCCTTGCGGCCCGGGCAGTTACGTTTGCTGGTCGGCTTCGCGTCGATCATCGGCGAGCTCGGCTTGGTTGGTGAGGCGCATTACGCGCTGGCCAACGAGTGGCTGGTCGAACGCATGCACCGGCTGGCAGCGCAGACGCCGGGCACACGCTGCCTGCCGATCTGCTGGGCGGCCTGGCGCGAGACCGGCATGGCGGCGCGCCTGGACGGCGTGCTGGACGCGCTGGCGGTGCAGGACACGCGCGCGCTGGACACCATCGAGGCCTGCGACCAGCTGATCGCCATCCTGCAATCGGCGCACCAGGGCGAGGCGCTGATCGTCAGCGGCCGCCATGGCCGGCCCATCGATCCACGCCGCGAACTGCCGGCCTTGCACCGCCACCGATTTCTGGCGCAACCGCGGGTCTTTTATCCCGGCGTCGAACTGGTGGCCGACGCCGTGGTGTCGACCGAGAGCGATCCTTACCTGCTTGAGCATGCCCCTTACGGTTTGCCGGTGCTGCCCCTGGTGGCGGCGCTGGAGGCCATGTTGTCGGCGGCGCAGGCGCTGCGCGGCGACGCCAGCCTTGTGGCCATTGACGCGCTGCGAATCGGCGCGGCGATCGCTTGCCCGGCGGGGCAGTCCATCGTGCTGCGCACCGTGGCCCTGGTGCAAGGCGACGGCGGGGTGGACGTCTGCATCCGCTGCAGCAGCACAGACTTCTCGATGGACCACTTCAGTGCTCGCGTGCGGCGCCGGATCGACGCACTGGCGCGAAGCGGCGGCGCGCTGGCGGTCGCCGCCGAGCCCTTGCCGGCGGCCCGGCTGCTCTACCAAGGCCTGGCCTTTCACGGGCCCAGCTTCCAGCGCCTGCGCGACTACAGCCGAATTGACGCCCGTGGCTGTCAGGCGCAGCTGGGCGCGGGCGCCGCCGGGCGCTGGTACGGCGCGCTTCAGCCCGGCGCGCTGGCGGCAGGGCATCCGGCGCAGCGCGACGCCGTCCTCCACGCGCTGCAGGTCTGCATACCCCAGCATCCGGTGCTGCCGGTGGCTGCCGATCGGATCGAGATCGGCGCGCTGCGCAGCGATGTCGAGTACGTCGTCACCGCCCGCCAGACGGCGAGCGACGGCCGCGAATTCCGCTTCGACGTCGACGTCGTCGACCCGTCAGGTGGGGTCGTCGAACGCTGGTCAGGCCTGCGCCTGGCCCGCATCCCCGCCGACCGCGGGAACCTGGCGCTGCGGCGCTCGCTAGACCCCGCTTTGCTGCCGGCCTTCGTCGGCCGCTTGCTGGGTGATGCGCTGGGCGAGCCCCAGGCCGAGGTGGGTCTCAGCCTGCACAGCGAGCGCAGCGCGGCGTCGGCTGCGGCGGTTCGGCACGCGCTGGGCCCAGGTGCTGCGCTACACCACCATGCCAATGGCGCACCGGGGGTCCGCGGCGCCCGCGTCTCGGTGTCGCACGGGGCCGGGCTGACGCTGGCGGTGGCGCATCGCCAGCGCCTCATCGGCTGCGATGTGCAAGGCCTGGACGGCGTCGACGCCAAGGCCTGGCCTGTGCTGCTGGGCGAGCAGCGCTGGGCTTTTGCCCGCGACCTGGCGGCCGCCGCAGGCTGGTCGACGGTGGTCGCCTGC
>JAUYAJ010000500.1 GCA_030693565.1 Rubrivivax sp. | reverse complement strand
GCCGCCCGGCGACGCCATCGTGCGGCGGTGATTTCGCACACTTGCGCGCGCTGCGCTGCAGCAACCCCCGTGGCTGCGGGGGCTGGCCTGCAC
Source organism: Rubrivivax sp. (assembly GCA_030693565.1). Classification (GTDB taxonomy): domain Bacteria; phylum Pseudomonadota; class Gammaproteobacteria; order Burkholderiales; family Burkholderiaceae_C; genus Rubrivivax. The sequence continues at coordinate 7,515 of JAUYAJ010000500.1, read as the reverse complement.
CGGCGAACGCTGCCTGGGCCTTAAGGTTCAGCCATCGCCGGTTTCGTCCGGCTCACCAGGCCTTCACCATGAACCGTTCCCTTGCATCTGCCCTGCTGGCCGCCGCTGCTGCTCTGGCGGCGCCGGCGCAGGCGGCCACCGGTGGCCCGTCGCTGGTGAGCTGCGCCAGTTCCTTCGACACCATCAGCAACCCGGGCTACATCAGCTGCCAAGGCATTGAGACCGGCAACATCGCCGCCGGCCAGGTCAACAGCGCCAGCTTCGCCGGTTTCGGCAGTTTCAGCCTCGTTGGCACCAGCAACGACGGCTCGGGCGTGTTCAGCGCCAACCCCGCGAGCACGACCTGGGGCACGCTGCACCTGACCAGCGCGCAGACCGGCCACTTCGTGATCGGGATCAAGGGCGGGCCGACCTACAGCCTCTACCTGTTCGACGGCGGCGTCAGCGGCATTGGCGCGCTCGACTTCGACACCTTCGGCATCACCGACGGCGGCGGTCTGGCAGGCCCCAACTTCTCGCATGCGGCGCTGTTCACGCCGACGCTGGCGGTGCCCGAACCCGGCGCGCTGGCGCTGATGCTGGCCGGCGTGGCGGCCGTGGGTTCGGTGGTGCGGCGGCGCCGCCCGGCCTGAATTCAGGTCGGCGCGTCGGCCGGCGGCTCGGCCGCCGGGGCGCGCTGCAGCTGCCAGGCTTGACAGCGGCCGCCGCGCATCTCGACGCGCACGGCATGGCCGTTGGCGTCTTCCCACACAAAGGTCTCGGGATCGTCGGCCACCTTGCGGCCCAGGCTGCGCGTCATGGTGACGATCTTCATCATGTGCATGCCCACCAGCAAGCGCGACTGCAGCATGACGGCGCTGTCGACGCTGGCCAGCGGCCGCTCGGCCGCCTGGCGCATCACCCGCAGCGCGCGGCTGAACTGCAGCAGCAGCCAGAAGACGATCACGGTGGCGGCCAGCGCCACCCCGGGCCAGCCGTAGCCAACATAGCCGGTGACCACCGCGGCCACCGCCAGCCCCCAGCTCAGCAGCGGGTTCATCGCAGGGCCCGGCCGCCAGGGCCGGTGAACGAGAATCGTGTCGATGGACGAAGTGCAGACATGGGTGATCAATCTTGATAGAGCGCCGCAGCGGCTGCAGCGCATTGCGGCGCAGTTGCAGCGTGTCGGCCTGTCATGGTCGCGGCTGCCGGCGGTCGATGCGCGGGCGCTGACGCCGGCGCAGCAAGCCACGCTGGATGCCGCCGGCTACCGCCGCCTGCATGGCATGGAGCCGCTGGCGGGCGAGCTCGGATGTTACCTGTCGCATGTCGAGGCGATGCAACGCTTGCTCGCCTCCGGCGCCGCTGCCGCGCTGGTGCTGGAAGACGATGTCGTCGTCGGCGACAGCTTGCCGGCGGTGCTGAACGGGCTGATGGCGCACCCGCAGCGCTGGGACATGGTCAAGCTCTCGGCCGTGCATTCGGGCACGCCCATGACTTACCTGGATGTGGCGCCCGGCCACCGCCTGGCGGTGATGCTGAGCCGTTGCACCGGGTCGAGCGCCTACCTGGTGAATCGCCGCGCCGCGCAGGCTTATGTGGATGGCCTGCTGCCGATGCGCCTGCCCTACGACCATGTGTTCGACCAGGGCTGGCGCTTCGGCCTGCAGGTGCGCATGGTGACGCCGACACCGTGCCAGCACGACGACCAGACCGAGTCGACGATCGGCGCCGCGCCCGGGCCGTCGCGCAAGTTCCACTGGACCAAGCGGCTGTCGGCCCATGCCTACCGGCTGGGCAACGAGTTGCGCCGCGTTGCCTACGGCGTGCGCGAAACGCTGCGCGAGCGCAGCCGCTGATCACAGTCCACGCACGACCTCGATCGCCTGCTCGATGCGCTCGACGGCGTGGATGGTCAGCCCTTCGATCGGCTTCTTCGGCGCATTCGCCTTCGGCACCACGGCGATGCTGAAACCGAGCTTGGCGGCCTCTTTGAGCCGCTCCTGACCACGCGGCGCCGGCCGCACCTCGCCGGCCAGGCCGACCTCGCCGAAAGCGATGAAGCCGCGCGGCAGCGCTTTGCCGCGCAAGCTGCCCTGGATCGCCAGCAACACCGCGAGGTCGGCCGCCGGCTCGCCGATGCGCACGCCGCCGACCGCGTTGACGAACACGTCCTGGTCCATGCAGGAGACGCCGGCATGGCGGTGCAGCACCGCCAGCAGCATCGCCAGGCGGTCGCGGTCCAGGCCGACGGAGAGCCGGCGCGGACTCGGCCCGCCGCTGTCGACCAGGGCCTGGATCTCGACCAGCAGCGGCCGCGTGCCTTCGAGCGTCACCAGCACGCAGGTGCCGGGCACCGGCTCGCCGTGGGTCGAGAGAAAAATCGCGCTCGGGTTGCTCACGCCTTTGAGGCCGCGTTCGGTCATCGCGAAGACGCCGATCTCGTTGACCGCGCCGAAGCGGTTCTTGATCGCGCGCACCAGGCGGAAGCTCGAATGCGTGTCGCCTTCGAAGTACAGCACGGTGTCGACGATGTGTTCGAGCACGCGCGGGCCGGCGAGCGCGCCTTCCTTGGTCACATGGCCGACCAGCACCAGCGCGCAGCCGCTGGTCTTGGCCACGCGGGTGAGCTGGGCCGCGCACTCGCGCACCTGGGCCACCGAACCCGGCGCCGAGCTGAGCTGGTCGGAGTAGACGGTCTGGATCGAGTCGATGACGCAGAACGCCGGCTGCTCGGCGGCCAGCGTGGCGATGATGTTTTCGAGCTGGATCTCGGCCAGCACGCGCACCTGGGCACCGCTCAGGCCGAGCCGGCGCGCGCGCAGCGCGACCTGGGCGCCGCTTTCTTCGCCGGTGACGTAAAGCACCTTGATCTGCTGCGACAGCGCGTCCAGCGCCTGCAGCAGCAGCGTGCTCTTGCCGATGCCGGGGTCGCCGCCGATCAGCACCACGCCGCCGGCAACGATGCCGCCACCGAGCACGCGGTCGAGCTCTTCCTGCCCGGTCGGCAGGTGCGCGACCTCGGCAGCGTCGATCTCGCTCAGCGTGATCACCGGCTGCGCGGCGTTGAGGCCGCGTGCCAAGGCCTGGAAGCGGTTCTTCCCGGCGCCGGCCGCCGGCTCGGCCGCCACCTCGTCGAGCGTGTTCCAGGCCCCGCAATGCGGGCATTTGCCCAGCCAGCGCGGGCTGTTGCCGCCGCAGTCGCGGCAGCTGTAGTTCGACTTGTCGCGTGCCATGGCGGCGATTGTGGCGCGGCGCTCAGTCGCTGACGCGGCCGCGCAGCGCCTTGGTCTGGCCGCGCTGGGCCTTGCCTTCGAGCCGGCGCTGCTTCGAGCCATAAGTCGGCTTGGTCGGCCGCCGCGGCGCCGGCGGCCGCGCCACGCTGTCAACCATCTGCTGCAGCCGCGCCAGCGCGTCGGCGCGGTTGCGCTCCAGGCTGCGGTGGTCTTGCGCCTTGATGACGACCACGCCGTCGCCGCTGATGCGCTGGTCGGCCAGCGCCAGCAGCCGCTCCTGGATGGCTGGCGGCAGCGACGAGGCGCGGACGTCGAAGCGCAGGTGGACGGCGTTCGACACCTTGTTGACGTTCTGGCCGCCGGCGCCCTGGGCGCGGATGGCGTTGAATTCGACCTCGGCGGGGTCGACCTGCGGCGGCGTCATTGCCGGCGCTCAGTCGCTGACATGCACCGGCACGCGCGGCGCCAGCGCGCACATCAGCTCGTAGCCGATGGTGCCGGCGGCATGCGCCACGTCGTCGATCGCCAGCCAGCTGCCGCCCGGGCCCTGGCCCCACAGCGTGACCTCGCTGCCGATGGCAGCGCCCGGCACCGGCGTCAGGTCGACCGCCAGCATGTCCATCGAGACCCGTCCGAGGGTGCCGGTGCGCACGCCGTCCACCAGCACTGGGGTGTCGGTGCCGGCGTGGCGCGGGTAGCCGTCGGCATAACCGCAGGCGACAACACCGATGCGCATCGCCGCTGCGGCCGTGAACGCGCTGCCATAGCCGACGCTTTCGCCAGCCGCCAGCGTCTGCGTGGCGATCAGGCGCGAGCGCAGCGTCATCGCCGGCTGCAAGCCCCAGTGGCGGATGTCGTGCGCCGGGAAGTCGGGTGCGCTGCCGTAGCAGACGATGCCGGCGCGCACCCAGTCGTTGCGCAGACCGTGGCGCAGCAGCGCGGCGCTGTTGGCCAGCGAGCGCTCGCCGGGCAGGTCGTGGGTTGCGGCCTCGAAGACGGCCAGCTGGCGCGCGACACCGCGCTCGCCGTCGGCATCGGCGAAGTGCGTCATCAGCGAAATCTCGTCGACCTGCGGCAGCGCGTTCAGCCGCGTCCAGGCAGCGCGGAAAGCCGCCGGCCGCAGGCCGAGCCGGTTCATGCCGCTGTTGAGCTTGAGGAAGACGCGGTGCGGCGTGTGCGTCTTGTGCGCCGCCAGCCAGTCGATCTGGGCTTCGGTGTGGATCACATGCCAGAGGTTCAGGCGTGAGCACAGTTCGAGGTCGCGGGCTTCGAAGCAGCCTTCGAGCAGCAGGATCGGGCCGCGCCAGTCGAGCGCGCGCAGCTGCTGGGCCTCGGCCAGGTCGAGCAAGGCGAAGCCGTCGGCACCGCGCAGCCCGGGGTAGGCCCGTTCGATGCCGTGGCCGTAGGCGCCCGCCTTGACCACCGCCCAGACGCGCGCGTCCGGCGCCGCCGCCCGCGCCCGCGCCAGGTTGTGGGCCAGCGCAGCGGGGTGGATGAGGGCTTCGATCGGACGTGGCAAGCGGGGCTTCCTGTGACACAGCGCACACTGATTCTGCCAGTGGCGCAGCCCTGATTTTCACCATTCGAAATGGTGATGAGCGCATGCTATAACCGCCGGCCCAGCCTTCGGCTGGCCTTTGACCACCTGGCGCCGGTGCTGACCGGCGCGTGCCTGCGCCCGACACGGATGAAAAAAGGTTTCTCGACCATCATGTCGGCGCAGTTCTTCAGCTCGTTGGCTGACAACGCGCTGTTCGTCGCTGCCGTCGAGATGCTGCGCCTGTCGGGCTCGGACGAGTGGCAGCGTGCGGCGCTGGTGCCGATGTTCGCGCTCTTCTACGTTGTCCTGGCCCCCTACGTCGGCGCCTTTGCCGACTCGATCCCCAAAGGCCGGGTCATGTTCATCTCGAACGCGATCAAGGTTGTCGGCTGCCTGATGATGCTCTTCGGCAGCCACCCGCTGATGGCTTACGCCATCGTCGGCCTGGGCGCAGCGGCCTACTCGCCGGCCAAGTACGGCATCCTGACGGAGTTGTTGCCGCCGTCGCAGCTGGTCAAGGCCAACGGCTGGATCGAGGGGCTGACGATCGGCTCGATCATCCTCGGGGTGCTGCTCGGCGGCCAGCTCGTCGGGCCGAAGATCGCGCCGATGCTGCTGGAGATCGACTTCCCCTGGATCGACCTGGGCGTCGACACCGCGCCCGAGGCGGCCATTGCCGCCATCGTGCTGCTGTACATCGTCGCCGCGCTGTTCAACCTGCGCATCCCGCGCACCGAGGCGCCGCTGCAGGCGCTGTCGGGCAGCGTGCTGTTCCTGGTGCGCGACTTCTCGGCCTGCAACGCGCGCCTGTGGAACGACAAGCTGGGCCAGATCTCGCTGTCGACGACGACGCTGTTCTGGGGTGTGGCCGGCAACCTGCGCTACATCGTGCTGGCCTGGGCCGCGGCGGCGCTGGGCTACACCACGACGCAGGCGTCGAGCCTGGTCGGCGTGGTGGCGATCGGCACCGCAGTCGGCGCTGTCGTCGCCTCGATGATGATGAAGCTCGACCGCGCCACCGCGGTGATCCCGCTGGGCATCGGCATGGGGTTGCTGGTGATCGGCATGAACTTCATCGACAACGTCTGGATCGCAGCGCCCTTCCTGATGCTGCTGGGGGCTTTCGGCGGCTTCCTGGTGGTGCCGATGAATGCCTTGCTGCAACACCGCGGCCACAACCTGATGGGCGCCGGGCGTTCGATCGCGGTGCAGAACTTCAACGAACAGGCCTGCATCCTGGCGCTGGGCGCGTTCTACGCCGGCATGACCAAGTTCGGCCTCTCGGCCTTCGGCGCCATCACGCTGTTCGGGCTGGTGGTGGCCGGCATCATGGAGCTGATCCGCCGCTGGCACCGCAGCAACTGCGTCCGCCATGGCGCCGAGGTCGAGCGCCTGCTCGTCATCGCGCGCAGCGACGGTGGCCATTGACCGCCGGGCCGCGCTGCTGCCCACGCTGGCGCTGGTCTTCAACGCCTTCACCTGGGGTGTCAGCTGGTGGCCGTTCCGCCAGCTCGAGGCGCGCGGGCTGCACCCGCTGTGGGCGACGGCGCTGATCTACGCGCTGGCGGTGCTGGTGATCACGCTGTGGCGGCCGGCGGCCTGGCGCGACCTCTGGCGCGCCCCGGCGCTGTGGGTGCTGGTGCTGGCCGCGGGCTTCACCAACGCCAGCTTCAACTGGGCGGTGACGATCGGCGACGTCGTCCGCGTCGTCCTGCTGTTCTACCTGATGCCGCTGTGGGCGGTGCTGCTGGCGCGGCTGCTGCTGGGCGAGCGGCTGGCCCCGCTCGCGCTGCTGCGCGTGCTGCTGGCGCTGGCCGGTGCGGCCATCGTGCTGTGGCCGGCGGGCGGTGGCCTGCCGCTGCCCGACACGCTGGCCGAATGGCTGGGCGTGGCCGGCGGCTTCAGCTTCGCCCTCAACAACGTGATGCTGCGCCGCGAGGCGCACCAGCCCGAATCGGCGCGCGCGCTGGCGATGTTCGCCGGTGGCGCGCTGGTGGCCGGGACGCTGGCGCTGGTGCTGAGCAGCCAGGGCACGGTGGCCTGGCCGCCGCCCCCGGCCACCGCCTGGCTGGTGGGCGCGCTGGCGCTGGGCGGGGCCTTTCTGCTCGGCAACCTGGCGCTGCAATACGGCGCCGCGCGGCTGCCCGCCAACGCCACCGCGGTCGTCATGGTCACCGAAGTGCTGTTCGCTTCGGTGTCGGCGCTGTGGCTGGGCGCTGCGGTGCTGACGCTGCCGCTGCTGCTGGGCGGCGCCTTGATCGTGCTCGCTGCGCTGCTGGCCGCGCGCTCATGAGCGCCTGAACGCCGGCGCCGCGCCGCCATGCTGGCTCACCAGCTGGCGCAGCGCGGCCTCGTCGAGCGGCTTGCCCAGGTAGGCGTCGCAGCCGGCGAGCATGCCGCGCGCACGGTCGAGTTCACTGTGGTGCGCCGACACCATGGCCACCACCGGCGCGTGGCCGCCAGCCACCGGCAGGTGCTGGCGCTTGATGTGCTGGCACAGCGCCAGGCCGTCGAGGTCACTGCCGGTGCCCAGTTCGACGTCGACGAAGACGAAGTCGTAGTCGCGCTGGGCCAGCATTTCGAGCGCCTTGCCACTGGTTGTTGCGCGCTGGGTGTGCAGGCCCAGCGGCTGCAGCCGGGTCTCCAGGTAGCGCAGCGCGATCTCCTGGTCGTCGACCAGCAAGGCTTCGCTGCCGCGCACAGCGGGCGCGCGCGCCGGCGGTGCAGGCTCGGGGTCGCTGGACCGGCGCAGCGGCATCG
>JAUYAJ010000413.1 GCA_030693565.1 Rubrivivax sp. | reverse complement strand
ATCTCCCGCCTGAAAATCATGGCCGAGCTGGACATCGCCGAAAAGCGCCTGCCGCAGGACGGCCGGATCAGCCTGCGCATTGGCGGGCGCGCCATCGACGTGCGCGTGTCGACGCTGCCCAGCTCGCATGGCGAGCGCGCGGTGCTGCGCCTGCTCGACAAGACCGAATCGAAGTTCACGCTCGAAGGCCTGGGCATGAGCGGCGACGTGCTGACGGCCTTCGACCGCCTGATCCAGCAGCCCCACGGCATCGTGCTCGTCACCGGACCCACCGGCAGCGGCAAGACGACGACGCTGTACGCCTCGCTGGGCCGCGTCGACACCGCCACCACCAACGTGCTGACGGTCGAGGACCCGGTCGAATACGAGCTGCCCGGCATCGGCCAGACCCAGGTCAACCCGAAGATCGACCTCACGTTCGCCAAGGCGCTGCGCGCCATCCTGCGCCAGGATCCCGACGTCATCATGATCGGCGAGATCCGCGACCACGAGACAGCGCAGATCGCGATCCAGGCCAGCCTGACCGGCCACCTGGTGCTGGCCACCGTGCACACCAACGACGCCCCGAGCAGCGTGACGCGGCTGATCGACATGGGCGTCGAGCCCTTTCTGCTCAGCTCCAGCCTGCTCGGCGTGCTGGCGCAGCGCCTGGTGCGCAAGCTCTGCCTGCACTGCCGGCGCGTCGACGACAGCGGCGCGGCGCGGCGCTGGCACCCGGTGGGCTGCGCGCACTGCAGCCACAGCGGCTACAAAGGCCGAACCGGGGTCTACGAACTGATGGTGGCCGACGCCGCGGTGCAGGGGCTGATCCACGGCCGCGCCGCCGACAGCGAACTGCTCACGGCCGCCCGCAGCGCCGGCCTGCGCTCGATGCGCGAAGACGGCGAGCGGCTGCTGGCTGACGGCATCACCTCGGCCGAAGAGCTGGTTCGCGTGACGCGCGACTGAGCATGCCGGCGTATCGCTTCGAGGCCCTGGACGCCGCCGGCAAGGCGGCCGATGGCTTGATCGATGCCGACAACGCGCGCGCCGCACGCGCGCAATTGCGCGCCCGCAACCTGGTGCCGCTGGCGGTGGCGCCGGTGGCCAGCGCCAACGCCGACGGCAGCGCGCCGCGCTTCACGCGCCGCGTCTTCGGCCGCACCGGGCTGGCGGTGTGGACACGCCAGCTCGCCGGCCTGGTGGGATCGGGCTTGCCGCTCGAGCGCGCACTCACCGCGCTGGCCGACGAAGCCGACGACGCCCGCCAGCGTGAGCTGGTGGCACACCTGAAAAGCGAGGTCAACGCCGGCAGCCCGTTCGCGCGCGCGCTGGCCACCGCGCCGCGCGAGTTCGACGAGGTCTACCGCGCCGTTGTCGCTGCCGGCGAGCAAAGCGGTGCGCTGGGCACCGTGCTGGAACGGCTGGCCGACGATCTGGAGGCGCGCCAGGCGCTGCGCGCCAAGCTGCTGGGGGCGATGCTCTACCCGGCGGTGGTCTCGCTGGTCGCCTTCGTCATCGTGATCTTCCTCGTCACCTACGTCGTGCCGCAGGTGGCCTCTGTGTTCACCAGTTCCAAGCGCGCGCTGCCAGCGCTGACGGTGGCGATGCTGGCGATCAGCGCCTTCGTGCGCCAGTGGGGGCTGGTGCTGGCGCTGCTGGCGCTGGCCGCTGGCATGGGCTTCGTGCTGCTGCGCCGCAACCCGGGCTTTCGCGAGCGCAGCGACGCCGCCTTGCTGACGCTGCCGCTGGTCGGCCGGCTGGCGCGCGGCTACAACGCGGCGCGTTTCGGCGGCACGCTGGCGATGCTGGCCGGCGCCGGCGTGCCCATCCTCAAGGCCTTGCAGGCGGCGGCCGAGACGCTGGCCAACCGCGCGATGCGCGCCGACGCGCTCGACGCCCTGGTGCAGGTGCGCGAAGGTGCGCCGCTGGCCAGCGCGCTGGCCGGCAAGAAACGTTTCCCCGGCCTGCTGGCGATGTTCGCCCGCCTGGGTGAACAAACCGGCCGGCTGCCCTTGATGCTCGAACGCGCCGCCACCCAGCTGTCGGCCGAGGTGCAGCGCCGCGCGATGGCGCTGGCCACCATCCTCGAGCCGCTGCTCATCGTCGCCATGGGCGTGGTCGTGATGCTGATCGTGCTGGCGGTGCTGCTGCCGCTGATCCAGCTCAACAGCTGGGTGCGCTGAGCGGCGCGACGCGGCAGCTTCAGTGGCTGAAGCCGATCGGCTGCCGCCTGCCCTGGGCGCCGGGCAGGTCGGCCAGCTCGATGGTCGCGCGGCCGTCCAGGCGGGCGTTGCCGAAGGCCGTCATCCAGGCCCGGCGCATTTCGCGCGGCGCCATGCCGGCCATGCGCTCGAGCACGGGTTCGGCGGGTTCGGGGTCGAAGCGCTGGCCCCAGTCGTGACCGCCGCGGATCCCTTGGTACAGGCGCAGCGCGATGCTGCGCGCGGCGTCGGCGCCCGGCGCCTTGACCTCGTAGACATTCATGCGGTTGAGCAGCGGCGAGGGGATGGCCTGCTCGTCGTTCGCGGTGGCGATCCAGATCACCTGGCTGGCGTCGATCGCGACCTCGGCAAACTCGTCGGTGAACTGGTGCGCCGTGTCGTGTTCAAGCAAGCTGTAGAGCGCGCCCAGCGGGTCGTAGGCATGCTCGCCGCGCGCTTTGTCGATCTCGTCGACGACCATCACCGGGTTGGCATAGTTGCCGTCGACCAGGGTCTCGAAGACCTTGCCCGGCCGCGCGCCCTTCCACTGCGACGAAGCGCCGCTGAGCACCCAGCCGGCGGTCAGCGAACTCATGGCTATGAAGCCCAGGCCGGTGCCCAGCAGCTGCGCGATCTCGCGCGCGAAGTGGGTCTTGCCGATGCCCGGCGGGCCCAGCAACAGCATCGGCGTGATCTCGAGCGCGTCGCGGCTGTCCTGGCACAGCGCGAGCTGGCGGCGCACGTCGTCGAGCACGGCGCTGAAGTTCGGCAACTCGTCGTACAGGTGTTGCATCGCCGGCAGCCCCGAGGGCTTGACCTGGAAGCGCTCTGGTCCTTTTTCGAGCATGCGCTCGTAGGTGCTGCGCAGGCTCTCGTGGTCCTTGGCCGGCAGCTTGTCCAGCCGCTGGGCCACGTCCGCAGGGCGGAACAGGCTGCGCATGTGGGCGATGGGGATGGTGCCCCGCGCCAATGGCACCAGATCACTCGTACTGCTCATCCACCGCTCCTTGCCAGCTGATGGATCCATTCAAGCACAGGCGCGCCGGCGCTAGCGGCCGAACAGCGGGCAGGACGCCCGGCAATTGACGCCATGACAGGATGGCCGGCGGGCGGGCCGCCCGCCCGCCGGCGAGCGGCCGTCAGTTGCCGCCGCGCCGCCGCCAACGCCAACCGCCCAGCGCCAGCAATCCCAGCGACCACAACACGGCGGTGCCAGGCTCGGGGATCGGCGGCAAGCCGTCGATGAACGACGACTCGGACAGCGCCAGTTCGGCACTGTTGGGCAGCGCAAAGCCATCGGCCGCCATCAGGCTGAAGGTGATCAGCCCGCCCATGCCCGTGATGCCCTTGTTGCCGCCCAGGTTGACCTGCTCGTTCGGCCCCTTGCCCAGGCCATAGGCGAAGTTGCTCGGGCTGGCCGCGTTGGCCACCGCCAGCGGGTCGACGACGCCGAGCGCGGTGTCGCCGACCGCCAGGTTGTCCGCAAAGCCTGCCAGCATGATGTCGGCCCCGCCGATGTTGGCGCCGCCATGGAAGTAGTTGCCGCTGAGGTGGACGATGGTGGCGTTGGGAAAGATTTGCTGGAAGGTGTCGGCGAAGGCGATCGTCGCACCGGCCGGGTTCTTGCCCAGCTTGGCCTGCACCGTCAGGTTGGTCAGCACCAGCCGCTGCACCGCCGCACCGGCGCCGCCCACGCGGGCGCGCACCAGCGTGCCGGTGGCGGTGAAGTCCGCCAGGTTCTGGTTGAAGACGATGATGCCGGCTTGCTTGTTGGTGTCGTTGGCATCGTTGTCGATGATGCCGACGCCGCCGGCCGCCGGGTCACCCAGACCGACGAACAAGGCCGCGCCGGCACGGTCTGGCAGCAGGGCCAGGACCGCGGCGACGGCCGCGATGAGCAGCGCGTGGCGCCGTAGGGCAGCGAATTGCGGATGGGCTGACATGGGGATCTCCTGCAACAGCCTCGGCGCATCGGCGGCAGGCGCATGCAGCGCTCGCCGTGCGGGGGGCGGGAACAACTCCCTGGGTGCTTGTTGAAGGTCTCTGCGCAAGCCTACTTGCTGCCGGCGCAGATTGCGTCCCTAGTTTGATGTTGCGGCGCTGGCATAGTCGGGCAGATCAGCCGAAACCGGACGTCACCGATGCCCCCTCCCGCCAGCGCCGACACACCCGCACTGTTCCCGGGCCATGCCAGCCGCTTCATCGCCACCGACGAAGGCATGCAGATCCACGCCCGCGTCGGCCCTGCGGGCCGGCCGCCGCTGCTGCTGCTGCACGGCCACCCGCAAACCCATGCGCTGTGGCACCGGGTGGCGCCGGCGCTGGCCGACCGTTTCACGCTGGTGCTGGCCGACTTGCGCGGTTATGGCGACTCGTCCAAACCGGCGGGCGACGCCGAGCATGGCAACTACAGCAAGCGCACGATGGCGCGCGACATGCTGCGGCTGATGCAGGCGCTGGGGCATGAGCGCTTTGCGGTGCTGGCGCACGACCGCGGCGCGCGCGTGGCGCATCGGCTGGCGGCCGACCATCCGGCGGCGGTGTCGCGGCTGGTGCTGCTCGACATCGCACCGACTTTGGCGATGTACGAACAGACCAATCAAGCCTTTGCGCGCGCCTACTGGCACTGGTTCTTCCTGATCCAGCCGGCGCCGCTGCCCGAACGCCTGATCGAGGCCGACCCCGGCGCCTACCTGCGCGACGTCATGGGCCGGCGCGACGCCGGCATGGCGCCTTTCGATCCACGCGCACTGGCCGAGTACGAGCGCTGCCTGCACCTGCCGGGCGCCGCCCATGGCACTTGCGAGGACTACCGCGCCGCAGCGAGCATCGACCTCGTGCACGACCGCGACGACCGCGAGCGCGGCGCCCGGCTGGCGATGCCGCTGCTGGTGCTGTGGGGCCAGCAAGGCGTGGTGCAGCGCTGCTTCGATCCGCTGGCCGAGTGGCGCCGCGTGGCCGCCGACGTCGAAGGCCAGGCGCTGGCCTGCGGCCACTACATCGCCGAAGAAGCCCCGGACGCCTTGCTGGCGCGGGCGCTGCCTTTCCTGACCGCGCCGGGGCGCTGAGATTCAGGTAGGCGCGGGTTCGTCCGCCAGCAGCGTCTCCAGCGTCTGCGTGGCAACGCCGTAATAAGCCTTCAGTTCCGCCACCTGGGCTTGCAGCGCGGCGCGCTGCGCCGCCGGCAGTGGCTGCGCGCGGCGCACCGCCAGCACCATCTTGTTCTTGTGCGTGTGTTCGGGCGAGACGAACTCGAACACCTGGGTGTCGTAACCAGCCGTCTGCAGCAGCAGCGCACGCAGCGTGTCGGTCAGCATCTCGGCCTGCTCGGTCATGTGGATGCCGTGGCTGAGCATGGCTTGCAGCCGCGGCGGCGCCGTCATCTGCGGCCGCAATTCCTTGTGGCAGCAGGGTGAGCACAGGATGATCGCCGCGCCGGCGGCCACACCGCGGTGCATGGCGACATCGGTGGCGATGTCGCAGGCGTGCAGCGCGATCATGATGTCGACCTCGGCGGCGGCATGGCTGCGCACGTCGCCGGTGGCGAAGTGCAGGCCGGCCAGGCCCAGGCGTGACACGGCGGCATTGCACAGCCGCGTCAAGTCTTCACGCAGCTCGACGCCGGTGACCGCAGGCACGCGCCCGCTGGCCAGCAACTGGTGGTGCACGGCAAAGGTCAGGTAACCCTTGCCGGCGCCGAAGTCGAGCACCCGCACCGGCAGCGCCGGGTCGCGCGCGGCCAGTGGCGACTGCTCGATCGCATGCCCCAGCACTTCGGCGAACTTGTTGATCTGCCGCCATTTGCGCGCCATCGCCGGCACCAGCCGGTGCTGGGCGTCGGCCACCCCGAGCTCGGCCAGGAACGGCGTGTCCAGCGCCAGCGCGCGGCGTTTGTCGCGGTCGTGCGCGCCGTCGTCCAGCGGCTGCGCCGCGGCGGCCAGCTTGCCGACCTGCAAGCGCCAGCCGCCCTTCTTGTCGGGCGCCAGCTGGACGTCGTGGCTGCGCGTCACCAGGTGGGCATGCTGGAAAGGCTGGCCGATCAAACCGGCGATCAGGTCGACGCCGGCGCCGGTGGCCAGGTTCTTGGTGATGTCTTTGCTGACATGGCGCCAGACCAGCGACAACTGGTCTTCGCCGCGCAACACGATGCGCCGCGCCCGCAGTTTTTCCAGCGTCGGCTCGCCGCCTAGCGGCCGGCCCAGCTGCAGGTGCACGAAGCTGCCGTCAGCCAGGCTCTGGCGCAGTCGGGTGATGAAGTTGTCGGTGGCGTCACTCGTCGTCATGCCCCGATTGTCGCGGCGGATGGCGGTCGCGCGCTTCAACGGCGGTCTGGCGCAGCCGTGCGGTGGCCTGCGGGCCCAGTCGATCGACCTCGCTGGTGACTCTGCCGCGCAGGTTCACGCGGATGCGGGCGCTATGACGGCGCGACCGTCGACGCGGTGCCGCGGGTCAGGCGTTCGGCCGGCGGCGGGAAACGGTAGTGGCGTTCGTTGAGGTAGCGCGCCACTTCGGTGATGTCGTCTTCGCTCCAGCGCAGCTGGGCATGGCCTTGCCAGCGCTGCACCTCGGCCCTCAGGCTCGCCCAGTCGGTGGCGACGCGCTTGTCGCGCCAGTGCATCTGCGTGCTGTGGCAGGCGATGCAATGGGTGGCGTAAAGCAGGGCCCCGCGCGACTGCGGCGCAGGCACGGTTTGCGCCAGCGCAGGCAGAGCGCTGGCAGCGAGCCAGGCGAGGAGGAGGATTCTCATGGTGTGACATCGTAGCCGCGTCCGCGCGCCAGCAGTTCGGGCGTGCCGATCAAGGCGTTCAAGCCGTCGAAGTCGAGCATGCGGTCGCGCCAGGGCGCCGTCGTGCCCTGCGCGGCCAGGCTGGCGTAATAGCCCTGCAGCGTGTGGGCCACCGCGCGCGCCGTGCCGCCGGGGACGATCGCGATCCGGAAGCCGCGCGCGCCGAGCTCGGCCGCCGACTCGATCGGCGTCTGCCCACCTTCCACCATGTTGGCCAGCAGCGGCGCGCGGCCGGCAAAGCGCACGCAGGCAGCGTCCATTTGCTGCGGGCTGCGCAGCGCTTCGATGAACAAGGCGTCGACGCCGCATTCGAGGTAGGCCTCGGCGCGCTCGAGCGCAGCGTCCAGCCCTTCGACGGCGAGCGCGTCGGTGCGCGCCAGGATCAGCGTCTCGGCGCTCTGGCGGGCATCTAACGCGGCGCGCAGCTTGCCGCACATCTCGGCCACCGGCACCAGGGTCTTGCCTTCGAGGTGGCCGCAGCGCTTGGGAGAGGTCTGGTCTTCGAGCTGGATCATCGCCGCGCCGGCACGCTCGAAGCCGCGCACCGTGCGCATCACGTTGAGCGCGTTGCCGAAGCCGGTGTCGGCGTCGACGATCAGCGGCACGCGCACACGCTCGCTGATGCGCGCCAGCGTGTCCTCGACTTCGGTGAAGGTCGTCAGACCGATGTCCGAGCGGCCCAGTCGCGTGTAGGCGATCGACGCACCCGACAGGTACAGCGCCTCGAAGCCCGCCGCTTCGGCGATCAAGGCCGACAGCGCGTCGTAGACGCCGGGGGCGAGCAGCAGTCGCGGCTCGGCCAGTCTTTGCTTGAGGGTCAGCTTGAGTGTCATCTGGTCTCCAGAATCCGCGCCGCGCTGGCCGCGGCAATGAAGCCGCCGGCCACCGCGCTGAGCAAGCCGTTGCCCGACAGGTAGCCCCAGACCGCATTGCCCGAGACGCCGCGCGCCGCGCCGCCGGCGGCCAGCAGGTTGGGGTGCGGCCGGCCGCCGGCCCACAGCGCGCGGCAGTCGGCGTCGACGGCGATGCCGCCCTGCGTGTGGAACAGCGCGCCGGTGACGAGGATCGCA
>JAUYAJ010000495.1 GCA_030693565.1 Rubrivivax sp. | reverse complement strand
ACCGCAAGGACAAGGACAACGACCGTGGCCGCGGCAAGGGCCATGGCAAACGCGACGATTGACCCACCGCGCCCCGGATCGGATCCGGGTCGATTGATTTCAACCCCCAAGGAACCCTCATGAACCACAAGCACATTGCCTCCATCCTCGCCCTGAGCGCCACCGTCATGCTCGGCGGTTGCGCCGGCATGTCGCGCCAGGAAGTCAGCACCGTGACCGGCGCCGCCGTCGGCGCCGTTGTCGGCTCGGCCGTGGGCGGCCCGATCGCCACGGTCGGCGGCGCTGTCATCGGCGGCGTCGTCGGCAACGAGGTCGGCAAGAAGTAAGGGCAGGGCGAGTCGGCTCGCCGCCTGCCCGGCGTCAGCGCCGGGGCGGGCTATCATCGAAGGGCTTAAGGTGCCCCGGGTCGTTTTTCGGCCAGGGGTTAAACGGGAAGCAGGTGACGTGGTCCGAAAGGGCTGCCAGGCCTGCGCTGCCCCCGCACCGGTAAGCAGGTGAAAGGCCATCGAGCAATGCCACTGCGGGCGCAAGTCCGTGGGAAGGCGATGGCCGCGGCGCTTCAAGCGCCGACCTGCGAGCCCGGATACCGGCCTCGAGCACAGTGCCCGGACGCCTCCGCGTTCGGGTGAGTGCCACAACGCAGCCTGCGGGGACGCTTGCTGCTTGGAGTCCGTCGATGATCCCTATCCGTGTCCGTACGGCCGCCTTGCGCGGTCTTGTCCTTTGCTGCCCGCTCTTCGTGTTCGCGCAGCCTCTCGCCGCCACCGTGGTGGTCACCGCAGCGCGCACGCCGCAGCCCTTGTCCGAGGTGCTAGCCGACATGCGTGTCATCGATCGCGAGGCGATTGCCCGTGCCGGCACGATGTCGCTCGCCGAGCTGCTGCAACTGCATGGCGGCGCCGAGATCAGTGCCAATGGCGGGCCGGGCCAGGTCTCTGGCGTGTTCCTGCGCGGCGCCAACGCCAACCATGTGGTGTTGCTGATCGATGGTGTGCGCGTCAACTCGGCCACCGCCGGCACGAGCGCCTTCGAGCACATCGCGCTCGAGCAGATCGAACGCATCGAGGTCATGCGCGCCCCGGCCAGTGGCCTGTATGGCGCCGACGCCGTTGGCGGCGTGATCCAGATCTTCACCCGCCAGGGTGTGGACGGCTTCAGTGCCCGGCTCGGCGCCGGCAGCTGGCAGACCCGCCAGGGCTCGGCGCGCTGGGGCGCCAGCAGCGGCGGCACGCAGGTGTCGGTGCAAGGCGGTTACCGCGACAGCCAGGCCTTCTCGGCCACCAATGCGTCGAACGCGTTCTCGTTCAATGCCGACACCGATCCCTATCGCCAGGTTCACGGTGGGCTCAACATCAGCCATGCCTTCAGCGCCGACCACGCGCTGGCGCTGCGCCTGACGCGCAACCAAGGCACGACGCATTTCGACAGCGGCCCGGGCAGCGATGACCTGAGCCGCCAGCGGCTGTCGACGCTGGCGCTGGAAAGCCGCAACCGCCTGGGCGCCGGCTGGCACAGCCAGCTGCGGCTGGCTCGCGGCAGCGACGACATGGTTTTTGAAGGCAGCTTCCCGAGCCGCTTCCGCACCGATCAGCAGCAGTTCAGCTGGCAGAACGACATCGACGCCGCTGGTGGCCGCATCGTCGCCGGCGCCGAGTGGCGGCAGGAGCAGGTCAGCGGCAGCACGGCCTATTCGCGCAATGAGCGCAGCGTGCGCTCGCTGTTCGGCGGCTATTCGGTCAACCTGGGCGCGCAAGGCTTGCAGGCGTCGCTGCGCCATGACGACAACGACCAGTTTGGCGCCAGCCGCACCGGGCGCCTGGCCTACGGCTGGCAGGCCAGCCCGGCGTGGCGGCTGTCGGCCAGCGTTGGCACGGCCTTCAAGGCGCCGAGCTTCAACGATCTTTACTACCCGCTGACCTGGGGTTTTGCCGGCAACCCCGACTTGCGCCCCGAGCGCGCCCGCGCCCACGAACTGGCACTGCGCTTTCAGCAACCGGGGCTGAGCGCGAGCCTGACCCTGTTCGACCACCGCGTGCGCGACCTCATCGCCGTCGACTCGAGCTTCAGCACCGTGGTCAACGTCAACCGCGCGCGCATCCTCGGCAGCACGCTGGGCGGGCAGTGGCAGCACGGCGCCTGGCAATTGCATGGCGAGTGGACGCACCAGCAGCCCGAGAACGCCGCCACCGGTCTGCAACTGGTGCGACGCGCCCGCCAGCATGGCAGCGCCGGTCTGCTCTGGAGCGCGGGTGCCTGGCGCCTGGGCAGCGAATGGGTGGCCAGCGGCGCGCGCTTCGACGCCGCGTCGAACGCGCAGGCGTCGCGGATGGGCGGCTATGGCTTGCTGAACCTGCACGCCGGCTGGCGCCTGGCCCCGCAGTGGCAGCTCAGCGCGCGCTTGAACAACGTCGCCGACAAGGCCTACACCCAGGCCCAGGGCTACAACACGGCGGGGCGCAACCTGTTCGTCGCCGTCGAGTACGGCGGCCGCTGAGACCATGGCGCGGGCGCTGCGCATCTGGCTGCTGCTGGCGCTGGGCGCCGGCGCCGCGATGCTGCTGGCGCTGTCCAGCGGCGGCAGCCTGGTGGGCTGGGCCGACGTGGCACGCCTGCTGCTGGCACCCGATGCCAGCCCGGCCTCCGAGGTCTTGCACGGCTTGCGCCTGCCGCGCGCGCTGGCGGCTTTCGGCACCGGCGGGCTGCTGGCGCTGGCCGGTGCGCTGATGCAGGTGTTGCTGCGCAACCCGCTGGCCGACCCCTATGTGCTGGGGGTCTCGGGCGGCGCCGCGGTCGGGGCGCTGGCGGCGATGCTGCTGGGTTTTGGCGCGCTCCTGGTGCAACTGGGCGCTTTCGGCGGCGCCTTGCTGGCGATCGTGCTGGTGTTCGCGATCGCCCACCGCGACCTCGCCCGCCTGACTGCGGCGGGCAGCCAGGACAGCGCGCCGCGTTTGCTGCTGACCGGCGTGATGCTGGCCGCGGGCTGGGCCGCGCTGGTGACGCTGATGCTGTCGCTGGCGCCCGAGGCGCGGCTGCGTGGCATGCTGTTCTGGCTCACTGGCGATCTCAGCGGCACCGACGCCGGCGCCTGGCCGCTGGTGGTGCTGGCGCTGCTCGTGCTGGCGACGCTGCCGCTGGCGCGTGACCTGAACGTGTTGCTGCGCGGCCCGGCCGCTGCGCTGACGCTGGGCGTGCGCGTGGTCGCACTGCGGCGCGCCGTCTACGTGCTGGCGTCGCTGGCCTGCGCGGTGGCCGTGACAACCAGCGGCAGCGTCGGCTTCATCGGCCTGGTCGTGCCGCACGCGCTGCGTTTGCTGCTGGGCAACGACCAGCGTGTGCTGCTGCCGGCCTGCGCGCTGGCGGGCGGCGCGCTGCTGCTGCTGGCCGACACCGCGGCGCGCAGCCTGGTGGCGCCGCAGCAGTTGCCGGTGGGGGTGATCACGGCGCTGGTCGGCGTGCCGACCTTTCTGGTGCTGCTGCTGCGCAGCCGGGCCGGCCGATGAGCGGCTCGCCTTTGCTGCAGGCCAAGGCGCTGACGCTGCGCGTGGGCACGCGCACGCTGGTGCAGGACTTGTCGCTGTCGGTGGCGGCCGGGCAGGTGTGGGTGCTGCTCGGGCCCAACGGCACCGGCAAGACGACGC
>JAUYAJ010000493.1 GCA_030693565.1 Rubrivivax sp. | reverse complement strand
CATGCTGGATGCCGGCGTTGTTGACGAGGATGTCGACGCCGCCGAAGCGCGCTTCGCAGGCCTGCATCATGGCCTCGATCTCTGCCGGCCGGCTCATGTCGGCGCCGTGGTAATCGGCTTGGCCGCCGACGGCGCGCACCTGGGCCAGCGCGGCCTGGCTGTCGCCAAAGCCGTTGATCATCACGTTGGCACCTTGGCGCGCCAGCGCCAGCGCCATGGCCAGGCCGATGCCGCTGGTGGAGCCGGTGACGAGGGCGGTCTTTGCGCTGAGCATGCGACGCTCTCCTGCGGTTGTTACGATGGGCCGATTATCGACCGCTCACTGCAGGCCACCATGACCGAACCGCGACTTGAACATGTGCAATGCCTGGACAGCCGCGGCCTGCACCGCATGGCTTACTGGGAATGGGGCGACCCGGCGAACCGCCGCGTGCTGGTGTGCGCGCACGGCTTGTCGCGCCAGGGCCGCGACTTCGACACCTTGGCGCGTGGCCTGGCCAGTCACTACCGGGTCGTTTGCCCTGACGTCGTTGGCCGCGGCCGCAGCGATTGGCTGGGCGACCCGATGGGCTACAACCTGCCGGCCTATGTGGCCGACATGGTGACGCTGCTGGCGCGGCTGGACGCGCAGGAGCTGGATTGGGTTGGCACCTCGATGGGCGGGCTGATCGGCCTGGGCCTGGCCAGCCTGCCGGGCTCGCCGGTGCGCCGGCTGGTGCTCAACGACGTCGGCCCGGTGATTCAGCCGCAAGCCTTGCAGCGCATTGGCAGCTACCTCGGTCAGCCCATGCACTGGCCGAGCGAAGAAGCGGCGGCGGTGGGCTTGCTGGCGATCTCGCAGGGCTTCGGCCCGCACAGCGCCGAGCAATGGCTGGCGCTGACGAAGCCGCAGCTGCAGCCCGATGGCGACGGCTTCAAGCTGCGCTGCGACCCGGCGATTGCGCTGCCGTTCAAGGCCATCACGCCCGAGCTGGCCGCCGCCGGCCAGGCCATGCTGTGGCAGAGCTACGACCGCCTGCGCTGCCCGACGCTGCTGCTGCGCGGCGCCGACTCCGACTTGCTGTCGCACGACACCGCGCAGGCGATGACGCAGCGCGGCCCGCAGGCGCGCCTGCATGAGTTCGCCGGCGTTGGCCACGCGCCCACGCTGGTGCAGCCCGAGCAGCGTCAGGTCGTCAGCGAGTTCCTGCTCGCCCCTTGACGACGCTGGCATGAAGACCGCAGTCGCCGAGTCCGGATCGGCCGCCATCGTTCAGCTGGCCGACCGCGACAGCCTGGGCGGCGACGACGGCGGCGTGCGCGCGCTGGCGCGTGCACGCGCCTTCGCCGAACCGCTGCTGACGGGGCGATTCCTGGACACCGGCGAAGACGCGCTCGGCCATGCCGAAGGGGTGGCGGCGATCCTGCAGGCGATCGGCGCTGCGCCGTCGATGCGTGCCGCCGCCTACCTGGTCTACGCCGGCGACTATCTGCAGCGCCCCGAAGACATGGTCAGCAAGGCTTTCGGCGAGTCCTACGCCGGACTGGTGAGCCACACCCGCAAGCTGGTGCAGGTGCAGCGCGCGGCGCGCGATGCTCAGGTTGGCCCTGAACGCCGGGCCCAGCAGACCGAGCGTGTGCGCAAGATGCTGATGGCGTTCTCGCGCGACCTGCGCGTGGTGTTGCTGCGGCTGGCGTCGCGGCTGCAGACGCTGCGCTGGTTCGCAGCCGCCAGACAAGTCTGCCCGCAGCCGCTGGCGCTGGAGTCGCAGCAAGTCTTCGCCCCGCTGGCCAACCGCCTGGGCATCTGGCAGATCAAGTGGGAGCTTGAGGACCTGGCGTTTCGCTTCCTGCAGCCGGCCGAGTACCAGCGTATCGCCG
>JAUYAJ010000491.1 GCA_030693565.1 Rubrivivax sp. | reverse complement strand
CATGCTGGTGCTGATGGCGCTGCGCACGCCGATCGCCATCGCTGTTCGCCGCCGGCTCCTTCGGCTACCTCATGCAAGCCGGCTGGCTGCCGTATTCGAACTTCCTCAACACCCAGGCCTTCGCGCGTTTTGCCAGCTACGACTTGTCGGTGATCCCGCTCTTCATCCTGATGGGCAACTTCGCCACCCAGGGCGGCATCTCGCGCGCCTTGTTCCAGTTCGCCGCCGCGCTGATGGGGCGCTTTCGCGGCGGGCTGGCGATGGGTTCGGTGCTGGCCTGCGGCGCCTTCGGTGCGATCTGCGGCTCGTCGGTGGCCACGGCGGCCACCATCACCTCGGTGGCATTGCCGGAGATGCGCCGCCACGGCTACAGCGGCCGCCTGGCCACCGGCACGCTGGCCGCCGGCGGCACGCTGGGCATCCTGATCCCGCCTTCGGTGCCGCTGGTGATCTACGCCATCCTCACCGAACAGAACATCGCCAAGCTGTTCGCCGCCGCCATGGTCCCGGGCCTGCTCGCCGTCATCGGCTACATCGTCGCCATCGCCATCTATGTGCGGCTGGTGCCCGGCCAGGCACCCGAGCATGACGAAGCCCCGACGCTGACGCTGGCCACGCTGGCAGGCGTGCTGCCGATCGCGGTGATCTTCCTCATCGTCTTCGGCGGCATCTACGGCGGCAAGTTCACACCCACCGAAGGCGCGGCAGTCGGCGCCGCCGCCACCTTCGTCGCCGCGCTGGTGCGGCGCGAGATCACCTGGGCCAAGTTCAAGCAGTGTTTCTATGCCACCGCGATGGCCTCGGGGATGATCTTCCTGATCTTCCTCGGCGCCGACCTGATGAATTCGGCGCTGGCGCTGACCCAGGTGCCGGCGCAGCTGGCGGGCGTCGTCAAGGGCTGGGGCTTGTCGCCGGTGGCGGTGGTGGCGGTGATCCTGCTCTTCTACGTCGTGCTCGGCGCGGTGATGGACGAGTTGTCGATGATTCTGCTGACGATCCCGATCTTCTTCCCCATCGTCATCGGCATGGACTTCGGCATGCCGCGCGAGTCGGTGGCGCTGTGGTTCGGCATCATGGTGCTGATGACGGTGGGCTTTGGCCTGCTGGCGCCGCCCGTCGGGCTCAACGTCTACGTCGTCAACAGCCTGGCCAAGGACATCCCGATCGCCGAGAGCTACCGCGGCGTCATGCCCTTTCTGGCCGCCGACACGCTGCGCACATTGCTGCTGCTGTTTTTCCCGCCGATCTCGCTGTGGCTGGTCAAACTGCTGACCTGAGCCGGCTCAGCAGCGTTCACGCCGACCTCGGCCGCGTGCCCGCTGCGATCGGGCGGCCTAGCGCGAGCCCTGGCCAACGATGTTTGCTTTCCACGCCGGCGGCGTCTTGGGTTTGGTGGGCTTGGCGCGGTACTCGTCGATCTGGTCGGACAGTTTGTCGCCGATGGCGCTGAGCGCAGCGCCGGGCGCGCCGAGCACCTGATTGGCGCCCGACTGGTGCGACCAGTCGGCTTCGACGATGCCGCGGGCGCGTTCCATGCCCGGGATCTCGAACTTCGACAGCCGGATGTAGCGGCGCGACTTCTCGAGCACGATGTCGATGCGCTTGACCAGCATCTCGACGTCCATCATCCAGTTCGGCGTGCCGTAGTCGGCAACGACGAAGTTGATGATGGTGCTGTGCGGCTGGATCACCAGGAAGTAGCAGCCGAGCACCGGGCAGATCCTGAACAGACCCATGTTCAGCGCCTGCTCCTTGCCGAGCTTGAGCGCCTCGTTGCCGGCTTCCAGTTCCTTGTAGGCTTTGACGAATTCGACGATGGTCTGGAAGATCTGCGCCAGCGTCTCCAGCGCGCCCAGCACGGGCCCGCTGACCACGCCGCCATCCAGGAACGTGCCCAGCAGCTTGCCGGTGAACGCGGCGCTTGCGCGCCCGGCCGCGACCGACTCCGACGCGATCTCGCGCTCCAGCAATTGCAGCAAGGCGTCGAACGCGGCCATCGGGTCGCCGGCGCGCAAGGCGTCGCGCTGGTCGTTGACGCTGTCCTTGTCCCAGACCAGCTTGGCCACGCCGATCCAGCCGATCAGCGCCTTGCCACCCGAAGAAATGGTGCCCAGGAACGGCGCCAGGTTGACGGCGAACTGCTCGACGTTGCCCAGCCTGAGGGCGTCGAAGACGGTCTGCGGATTGACGCCCGGGCACAGCTCCTTGATGAACGCGATGATCTTCGGCCGCAGGCTGGCGGCGTCGCTGCGGGCGAATTCGCGTCCGCCTTCGGCGCCGCCTTGGCTGAACGCAGTAACCCGCTCCGGCATTCGGGTCAGCGGCCTGGCGCTGAGCGCCACCTGGCCCGACGTGGCGCCGGCGCTGACCACGCCGTCGGCACCGGTCTTGAAGCGCTGCCAGCCGCTGGTGGCGCTGTTGGCCATGCCGGCCAGCGTGCTGCCCTTGAACATCAGCGTCTTGCCCTTGAACTGCTCATGCAAGGCCGCGGCCTGGTCGGCCGCAATGGCCTCCAGCGCCTCTTTCTCCTTGGGCGTGAGCGCGCGTCGGTCGACGTTGATGAGCGCCCGGTGCAGCGCGGTGACCGCGCCCTTCTGGTTGCGCACGCTCTTGCGCCAGTCTTTGCCGGCGTCGGTCTGGTCGAAGGTCCAGGCATCGAACGCCGTCTTGACCGCTCGGCGGTTGAAGTCAGTCTTGCTCTTGTCGTAGACCAGGATCGCCTCGTCGAGCTTCTTCAAGTCGTAGCTGCGCGAATGCAGCAGCGAACTGGTGTCGGCCATCCATTTGGCGTGCGTCAAGATCGTTGCCATGGCGACGGGCTCCCTGAGTTGCGCCGAAATCTAACTGCAGCGGCGCACGCCGTCCAGCGCGGTCGTGCGCAACATGGGTGAGGGGCGGGGCAGGCTGCCGCGTGAAAGGCGCTCAGGGCAAACCGCGATCGCCGAGGCGGGCTTTCTTGGGTAAGTTCAGCCTGTCTGATGCCATTCCAAAGGAGACCCACATGAAACGTCGTTCATTGATCCAAGGCGCTGCCGCGGTGGCGCTGGGCGCACCGGCGCTGTCGGGCCTGGCCCAGCAGTCGGTGACGCTGAAATTCCACACCTTCATGTCGCCGATGTCGAACGTCTGGCTGCTGATGCACAAGCCGTGGATGGACAAGGTCGAGAAAGACTCGGGCGGGCGCATCAAGTTCGAGGCCTACCCGGCGATGCAGCTCGGCGGCACCCCGGTGCAGCTCTACGACCAGGCGCGCGATGGCGTCGTCGACGTCATCTGGACGCTGCCTGGCAGCACCGCCGTCCGCTTCCCGCGCATCGAGGTCTTCGAGCTGCCGTTCGTGATGAACAACGCCGAAGCCACTTCCAAGGCTTACTGGGAATACGTGCAGACCCAAGCCGCCGACGAGTTCAAGGAAACCCATGTGCTGGCGCTGCATGTGCACGGCCCCGGCATGTTCCATTCGGCCACCAAGCTGATCAAGTCGCCTGCCGACCTGCGCGGCATGAAGGTGCGCGGCCCGACCCGGCAGATCACCAAGCTGCTGGGCGCGCTCGGCGCCACGCCGGTGGGCATGCCGCTGCCGCAGATCCCCGACGCGCTGTCCAAGGGCACGATCGACGCTGCCGCGATTCCCTGGGAAGTGGTGCCGGCGGTCAAGGTGCAGGAGCTGACCAAGTTCCACACCGAGTTCCCGGCCACCGGCCCGGCGCTCTACACGACGACTTTCGTGCTGGCGATGAACAAGGCCAAGTACGACGGCCTGGCACCCGACCTGAAGAAGGTCATCGACGCCAACTCCGGGCTCGCGACCTCGGCTTGGCTGGGCAAGACGCAGCAAGCCAACGACCCGAGTGGCCGCAAGTCGGCCAGCGACCGCGGCAACACCATCCACACGCTGAGCACCGCCGAAGCGCAGGAGTTCATCAAGCTGTCCGCCGCCATCGACGACGAGTGGGCCGCCGACATGAACAAGCGCAACTTCGACGGCAAGAAGCTGCTGGAGACGGCGAAGGCCTTGATCGCCAAGCACGGCCGCGGCTGAGGCCGGGCGCCTGGCAGTGGCGCTCAGGCGTCGCTGTCGAAGACTTCGGTGTGACGGTCGCCCTGACGCCAGGGCGCCGTCACCGCATCGCCTTCACTGGCAATGCGGCCTTGCAAGGCGGTGCCGACGCCACCCGCCAGGGCATAGGTTTCCATCACGGTGGCCTGGTCCTGGGCGGCGTCAGCGCGCACCAGCACGCGGGCCGCCAGCGTGGGTACCTGGGCCTGCAACAAGGCCTGCCAGTCGCGCAACGCGGCCCGCGCCACGGCCAGACTGGCGGCCGGCAGCCGCCAGTAGATGTAGAGCTCGCGCCCGCCGGTCATGCGCGGGTCGTTCAGGCGCCGTCGACCGGCATCGCGTAGGGCAGGCTGCCCAGCGTCAGCAAGGGGCCGTCGGCGCTGCCCGCATGCAGTTGGCCGCCGCCGGTGGCGGTCAGCTTGAGCTCGACCAGCACCGCATGGCGGCCGCTGGCCTGGCCGGCCAGCACCACCATGCCAGCGGGCTGCTCGGGGTCGGCGCTGTGGAACAGCTCCTGCCCAGGCGCCAGCGGCGCGGCGGCGTCGGCGACGAACAAGCGCCGCTTCAAAGTGCCGCGGTACTGGCTGCGCGCCACCACCTCCTGGCCGGGGAAGCAGCCGTTCTGGAAGTTCACGCCGCCGACGAGCTCAAAATTCACCATCTGCGGCACGAACTGCTCGGCGGTGGCGGCAACGATGCGGGCGACCCCGCTGTGCACTTCAAGCCATTGCCAGGCGTCGGTGTCAAGCGCCGGCAGCGCTGGCGCGGCGGCAGCGGCCGGCGCCGCCCACAGGTAGCGCGCCACGGGCTGGCCGTCGACCACGGCATCGGGCAGGCGCAAGGCGCTCGTGTCGGCTTCGGCTTGGCGTGACCACGGCGTGGCCGGGGCGCGCTCGCCGAGCCAGTTCGCCGCCGCGTCACCGGCCAATCCCCACAGCGCGACTTCAGCACTGGCGTCGCTGAGTTTGCACTTGGCGCGCATCACGAACATCGACAGCCGCTTGAGGGTTGGCGCCAGCAGGTCGGCGCTGCACAGCAGCCAGATCTCTTCAGGCCCCTGGCGCCAGACCACGAAACTGGCCTGCAGGCGGCCCTTGACCGAGCAGAAACCCGCCAGCCGGGCGCGCTGCGGATCCAGGCCCGTCATGTCCTGCGTCAGCTGGCCGTGCAGAAAGCTGGCGGCGTCGAGTCCGCTGGCGCGGATCAGGCCCCAGTCAGAGAGGCGGGTGCAGCCTTGCGGCAGCGCAGGGGTGGGCAGGGGGGTGTGCATGGCCCAATTATCATCACCCCATGTTCATTCGCCTCCTGGGGTTACGCGCCCTGCTGCGCATCCTGGGTACCTTGGTACTGACGGCCTTGGCGATCGCGGCGGCCGGGCACTGGTGGCTGCAGCGGCCGCTGCCGCTGGCCACGCCCAGTGTCGAGGTCTCGATCGAGCCCGGCACCTTGCCGCGCGAGGTGGCGCAGGCCTGGGTCAGCGCCGGCGTGCAGACCTCGCCGCAGCTGCTCTATGCCTGGTTCCGCGCCTCGGGCCAGGCACGGCGCATCCGCGCCGGCAGCTACGAGATCAACGCCCACACATCGCCGCGCGCCTTGCTGGCCAAGATGGTGCAGGGCGACGAAACGCTGGAAACCGTGCGCCTGATCGAGGGTTGGACGCTGCGCCAGTTGCGCGCCGAACTGGCGCGCGCACCGAACCTCAAGCCGGCCACCGCGGCGCTGACTGACGCCGAGCTGATGACAGCGCTGGGCGCACCGGGCGTTGCCGCCGAAGGCCGCTTCTTCCCCGACACCTATGCCTACAGCCGCGGCGTCAGCGACCTCACCGTGCTGCGCCGCGCCCATGCGGCCATGCAGCGCCGGCTTGCCGCCGCCTGGGCCGAACGCAGCCCCGAAACACCGCTGAAGTCGGCCGACGAAGCGCTGATCCTGGCCTCCATCGTCGAGAAGGAAACCGGCATTCCGGCCGATCGCGGCCTGGTCGCCGGCGTTTTCGTCAACCGGCTGCGCATCGGCATGCCGCTGCAGACCGACCCGACGGTGATCTACGGCCTGGGCAGCGCCTTCGACGGCAACCTGCGCAAGCGCGACCTGCAGACCGACACACCCTTCAACACCTACACCCGCGGCGGCTTGCCGCCGACGCCGATCTCGATGCCGGGCCTGGCTTCGCTGCGCGCCGCCGTCCAGCCGCAGCCGACCAAGGCGCTGTACTTCGTCGCCCGCGGCGACGGCAGCAGCGTCTTCAGCGCCACGCTGGACGAACATAATCGGGCGGTGAATACCTATCAACGCCGCAGCAAGTGATGGCCTCCCCGGGGCGTTTCGTCAGTTTCGAAGGCATCGACGGCGCCGGCAAGAGCTCGCACATCGACGCCCTGGCGGTCTGGCTGCGCGCGCGCGACCATGAGGTGGTGGTGACGCGCGAGCCCGGCGGCACAGAACTGGCCGAACGCCTGCGCGAGCTGGTGTTGCACTCGCCGATGGACGCGCTGACCGAGTCGCTGCTCGTCTTTGCCGGCCGCCGCGACCACCTTCAGCAGCGCATCGAACCGGCGCTGGCGCGCGGCGCCACCGTGCTCTGCGACCGCTTCACCGACGCCACCTACGCCTACCAGGGCGGTGGCCGCGGCTTCGACGCCCAGGTGCTGGCAACGCTGGAAGCCTGGGTCCAGCAAGGCCGGCAGCCCGACCTGACGCTGTGGTTCGACCTGCCGGCCGCCACCGCAGCCGAGCGGCGCGCGGCGGCGCGCGCACCCGACCGCTTCGAGCGCCTCGATCTGGCCTTCTTCGAACGCGTGCGCGAGGGTTATGCACGGCGCTTCGACGCCGACCGCCGGCGCTTCGCCCGCCTGGACGCAGCGCAGCCGCGCGACGCCGTCTGGCAGCAGATCGAAGCCGCCGCGCTGGAGCGTGCATGGTGGTAGGCGCTGACGGCCAACTGCCCTTGCCCTGGCTGGCGGCGCCGCTGGCCGCGGCGCTGGCGCAGCAGCGTGCCCATGCCTTGCTGTTGCATGGCGCTGCCGGCGCCGGCGCCTTGGCGTTTTCGCTGACGCTGGCGCAGGCCTGGCTGTGCGAGTCGGCGGCGCCGGTCAAGCCTTGCGGGCGCTGCACCGCCTGCCACCTGGTTCAGACCCACGTTCACCCCGACTTGCTGGTGTTGCTGCCCGAGTCGATGCGCCAGCCGCTGGGCTGGCCGCTGCGCGACGACAAGCCCGAAGGCGACGGCGAGGGCGCCGGCAAACGCAAACCCAGCCGGCAGATCCGCATCGACGAAATTCGCTCGGCGATCGACTGGATCGTCAAGACCAGTTCGCGCGGCGTCGCCAAGGTCCTGGTGCTGCACCCGGCCGAGGCCATGAACCTGCAATCG
>JAUYAJ010000487.1 GCA_030693565.1 Rubrivivax sp. | reverse complement strand
TCGTCTACGCCGACCCGTCGCGGCCCGAGGCTTTCTCGGCCGCCAAGCGCCGGCTCGGCGAGCTGTCCGACAAGCTCAAGTACAGCGTCACCGCGCCGGCGGTCAAGCGCGGCGCCTCGTATGCCGTCGAG
This sequence comes from Rubrivivax sp., assembly GCA_030693565.1. GTDB lineage: Bacteria > Pseudomonadota > Gammaproteobacteria > Burkholderiales > Burkholderiaceae_C > Rubrivivax. The sequence goes on along the minus strand of JAUYAJ010000487.1, from coordinate 3,994 downwards.
CGCCAGTTCGCCAAGGAAGACTACCTGGCGGCGGTGCGCCGCGCCAAGGAATACATCGCCGCCGGCGACATGATGCAAGTGCAGATCGGCCAGCGCCTGAGCAAGCGCTACACCGAGAGCCCGCTGTCGCTGTACCGCGCGCTGCGCTCGCTGAACCCGTCGCCCTACATGTATTTCTACGACATGGGTGACTTCCAGATCGTCGGCGCCAGCCCCGAGATCCTGGTCCGCCAGGAGGCCACGCCCGAGGGCCAGAAGGTGACGATCCGCCCGCTGGCCGGCACCCGCCCGCGCGGCGCCACGCCGGAGCGCGACCTGGCGCTGGAAGCCGAGCTCAAGAGCGACCCCAAGGAGCGCGCCGAGCACCTGATGCTGATCGACCTGGCACGCAACGACATCGGCCGCATCGCCACCACCGGCAGCGTCAAGGTGACCGAGGCCTTCGCCGTCGAGCGCTACTCGCACGTGATGCACATCGTCAGCAACGTCGAAGGGCTGCTCAAACCGGGCACGAGCAACCTGGACGTGCTGCGCGCCACCTTCCCGGCCGGCACGCTGAGCGGCGCGCCGAAGATCCGCGCGATGGAAATCATCGACGAGCTCGAACCCGTCAAGCGCGGCATCTACGGCGGCGCCTGCGGCTACCTCAGCTTTGCCGGCGACATGGACCTGGCGATCGCCATCCGCACCGGCATCGTCAAGGACCAGACGCTTTACGTGCAGGCCGCTGCCGGCGTCGTCGCCGATTCCGTGCCCGAACTGGAATGGCAGGAAACCGAGGCCAAGGCGCGGGCGCTGATCCGCGCCGCCGAGCTGGTCGAGGAGGGGTTTTGATGAACACCGAACTGCGCGTCGGCCTGGTCGGCGACCACGACGAGGCGATCCCGGCGCACCGGGCGATCCCGCTCGCGCTGGCGCTGGCCGCCGCCGACCTGGGCTGCGCGGTGCGCCCGACCTGGCTGCACACCGACACCTTGATCGACCCGCGCGCGCTCGAAGGCTATGACGCACTGTGGTGCGTGCCCGGAAGCCCATACCGCAGCATGGACGGCGCGCTGCGCGCGATCCGCTTCGCGCGCGAGCAAGGCACGCCTTTCCTGGGCACTTGCGGCGGCTTTCAGCACGCGGTGCTGGAATACGCCCGCCATGTGCTGGGCTGGGCCGATGCCGAGCATGCCGAGACCGCGCCGCAAGCGCGGCGGGCGGTGATCCAGGCCTTGGCCTGCGCGCTCGTCGAGGCCGACGAGACCCTGGTCCCGGCCGCCGGCAGTCGCCTGGGCCGCGCCCACGGCGACGCCGAGTTCCAGGCCAGCTACCGCTGCCGCTACGGTCTGAATCCGGCGTTCGAGGGCGCGCTGCTGGGCGGCGCGTTGCAACCGGCGGCGCGCAACAGCGACGGCGAGTTGCGCGCCCTTGAACTCGACGGCCACCCGTTCTTCGTCATCACGCTGTTCCAGCCCGAGCGCGAGGCGCTGCAAGGCCGGCTGCCGCCGCTGGTGCAGGCGCTGCTGCGCGCCGCCCAGGCGCGCAGCCAGGCCAACGAGGAGGCACGGCGATGCTCCTGATGATCGACAACTACGACAGCTTCACCTTCAACCTGGTGCAGTATTTCGGCGAGCTGGGTGAGGACGTGCGCGTGGTGCGCAACGACGAGATCGACATCGCCGGCATCGCGGCGCTCAAGCCCGACCGACTGGTGCTCTCGCCCGGGCCTTGCTCGCCGGCCGAGGCCGGCATCTGCATCGAGGCGATCCGCCACTTCAAGGGCCGGCTGCCGCTGCTGGGCGTGTGCCTGGGCCACCAGGCGATCGGCGCTGCGCTGGGCGGGCGCGTCATCCGCGCCCAGGTGCAGATGCATGGCAAGGTCAGCACCATCCGCACCGACGGCGAAGGTGTCTACCGCGGCCTGCCGTCGCACTTCAGCGTCGTGCGCTACCACTCGCTGGCGATCGAGCGCGAGACGCTGCCGGCCGAGCTGGAAGTGACCTCGAGCACCGAGGACGGCGAGATCATGGGCGTGCGCCACAAGGGCTTGGCTGGCGGCCCGGCGCCGCTCGAGGGCGTGCAGTTCCACCCCGAGTCCATCCTCTCCGAGCATGGCCATGCGATGCTGCGCAACTTTCTGCAAATGGGGCGGACCACGGCATGAACATCGACCTGCGCAGCGACACCGTCACCCAGCCCACGGCGGCCATGCGCGCCGCGATGGCGGCGGCCGAAGTCGGCGACGACGTCTTCCACGACGACCCCTCGGTGAACGCGCTGCAGGCGCGCATCGCCGCCGAGCTCGGCTTCGAGGCGGCGCTGTTCGTGCCCACCGGCACCCAGAGCAACCTGTGCGCTTTGATGGCGCATTGCGGGCGCGGCGACGAGTACCTGGTCGGCCAGATGGCCCACACCTACCGCTGGGAAGGCGGCGGCGCCGCGGTGCTGGGCAGCATCCAGCCCCAGCCCATCGTCCAGCAGGCCGACGGCAGCATCCTGCTTGCCGACATCGAAGCCCAGATCAAGCCCGACGACGCCCATTTCGCGCGCACCCGGCTGCTGGCACTGGAGAACACCTGGGGCGGGCTGGTGCTGCCGCTGCCTTACATCGAAGCGGCCACCGCGCTGGCGCGGCGCAAAGGCCTGGCCAGCCACCTCGACGGCGCCCGGCTGTTCAATGCCGCCGTCGCCTCGGGCGTGCCGGCGCGCCAGATCGCCCAGCATTTCGACAGCGTCTCGGTCTGCTTCAGCAAAGGACTGGGCGCGCCGGTGGGCTCGGCGCTGTGCGGTAGCCAGGCCTTGATCGCGCGCGCCCACCGCGTCCGCAAGATGCTCGGCGGCGGCATGCGCCAGGCCGGCGTGCTGGCGGCGGCCGCCAGCCATGCGCTGGACCACCACGTGGCCCGCCTGGCCGACGACCACGCCAACGCGCGCCGGCTGGCCGAGGGCTTGCAAGGCCTGGCCGGGGTGACGGTGCAGACGCCGCAGACCAACATCGTCTTCGTCGACCTGGCGGCGGACAAGGCCGCCGGCGTCGTCGAGCGGCTGCGCGCCGCCGGCGTGCTCTGCACGGGCTTGTACCGGCTGCGTTTCGTCACCCATCTCGACGTCTCGGCGGCCGACATCGACCGCGCCGTCACCATCCTGCGCCAGACCCTCTAGGAGACCGCCATGACGATCACCAACACCGAGGCGCTGACGCGCATCATCGAACACCGCGAGATCTTCCACGACGAGATGCTGGCGCTGATGCGCCGCATCATGAGCGGCGAGATGTCGCCGGTGATGATCGCCGCCTTCGCGATGGGGCTGCGGGTGAAGAAGGAAACGGTGGGCGAGATCGCCGCCGCCGCGCAGGTGATGCGCGAGTTCGCCACCCCGGTGTTGGTGGCTGACCGCACCCATCTGGTCGACATCGTGGGCACCGGCGGCGACGCCTCGCACACCTTCAACATCTCGACCGCGTCGATGTTCGTCGCCGCCGCGGCGGGCGCGCGCGTGGCCAAACATGCCGGGCGCAGCGTGTCGTCGACATCGGGCTCGGCCGACGTGATGGAAGCGCTGGGCGCCTTCATCGGTCTGGGCCCCGAGCAGGTCGCGACCTGCCTGGCCGAAACCGGCATCGGCTTCATGTTCGCGCCCAACCACCACAGCGCGATGAAGCACGCCGCGCCGGTGCGCAAAGAGCTGGGCGTGCGCACGTTCTTCAACATCCTGGGCCCGCTGACCAACCCGGCCGGCGCGACCAACCAGTTGCTCGGCGTCTTCCACCCCGACCTGGTCGGCATCCAGGTGCGCGTGCTGCAGCGCCTGGGCAGCGAGCATGTGATGGTGGTCTACGGCATGAACGGCATGGACGAGATCTCGCTGTCGGGCGAGACGCTGGTTGGCGAACTGCTGAACGGCGAAGTCAAGGAATACGTCGTCCACCCGAGCGACTTCGGCTTGCCGGTCTACGACTCGCGGGCGCTCAAGGTGGCGAACAAGGAAGAGTCGGTGCTGTGCATCC
>JAUYAJ010000485.1 GCA_030693565.1 Rubrivivax sp. | reverse complement strand
CGGCGCGAGTACCAGCGCCAGCGCCAGCGCTGCCAAGACCGGCCCGCGGCGCCGGCCGCGCTGACGACCACCCTCATTCGCGGGGGGTTGGTGGCAGCTGCCAATGGCTTGATCCGGGCCACCGTGATAATTTCCGCGTCTTGCACTTTGCCCGAAAGCCGCGCATGAAGCCCACGTTGATGAATCGCCTGCTGGCCACCACCGCCCTGGCCACCACCTTGCTGATGACCGCGCCGGCCCATGCCGCTGGCCCCAGCAGTGTGTTCATCTTCGGCGACAGCTTGTCGGACACCGGCAACATCGGCTTGCTGCTGGGCGCGCCAACCGGCGTACCGCAGGTGATCACCGGCAACACCTACATTCCAGGCGCGCCTTATCTGCCCAACGGCACCTTCAGCAACGGTCCGGTGTGGGCGACCAGCTTCGCAGCAGCCCTGGGCCAGAGCGCCATTCCGGCGCTGACACCCGGCGGCACCAACTTCGCCTTTGGCGGCGCGCGCATGGCGACCGACGGCCCGGGCCTGCCGCCGAGCCTGAGCAACCAGGTCACGTCGTTCCTCGGCGGCACCGGCGGTGTCGCGCCCAGCAGCGCGCTGTACGTCGTCGCCGGTGGCGGCAACGACTTGCGCGACGCCGCTTCAGCGCTGGCCGTGCCCGGGTTGTCGTTCGCCCAGCAGCTCGCCATCTTCAGCGGCGCCGCCAGCCGCTACGCCACCGACGTCGGCGCCATCGTCGACCGCCTGCAGGCCGCCGGCGCCAGCAACATCATCGTCTGGAACGCCCCTGACGTCGGTCTGACGCCAGCTGCGCGCGCATTCGGCCCGACCGCCCAGTTCACCTCCACGACACTGGCGACGCTGATGAACGACGCGCTGTCCTACCGGATGCAAGGTGAGGCCGGCGTGACCGTCTTCGACGTCTTCGGCGCCCTCAACAGCATCGTCGCCAACCCCTTTGCCTACGGACTGAGCAATGTCACCCAGGCCTGCGGCTTCGCCGGCAACCTCTGCAGCCCCGCCACCGCGCTGTTCTGGGACGGCATCCACCCGACCGCCGCTGGCCACCAGTTGCTGTCGAACGCGATGCTGGCCGTGGTCGCGATCCCGGAGCCGGAAACGGTCTGGATGTTCGCCATCGGCCTGGCCGGCCTGCTGGCCTGGCGCCGGCGCCGCGCCTGAGCGCAAGCGCCTGATCGAACCGGCCCTGTGGGGCCGGTTCTGCTTTGTGCGCCGGTCAGATCACGCAGTGCTCCAGGATCGGCTCGCCGCGCGCAATGCGCGCCGGCGACAACGGCGCCAGATCCGTTTCACCCCAGCGTCCGCTGGCCAGCTGCTGCGCCAGCCCGCGGGCCACGGCGGGCGCCTGCTGCAGGCCGTGGCCGGAAAAGCCGCAGGCCAGGTGCAGGTTGTCCCAGCCCGGCAGCAAGCCAACAAGGCCGTTGCAGTCGAAGGTGTTCATCTCGTAGTAGCCGGCCCAGGCGCTGACCACGCGCAGCGCCTCGAAGGCCGGCACGCGCGCGGCCAGCGCCGGCCACAAGAACTCGTCGAACAAACCATGGTCGATGGCATCCAGCGACGCATCGTCGGCGTCGACGCCGCGCGGCGGCGCGCCGGTGATGTAGCGGCCGCTGCCAGCGCGGCCACCACCTTCGGGGCGAAACCACATGCCGCCCGGGTCGATCAGCAGCGGCGCCCCAGGCAATTGCACCGGGGCGTCGAAGACGAAGACGTCGCGCTTGCGCGCGCGCACCGGCAGGTCCACGCCCAGCGGCGCCAGCAGTGCGGCTGACCAGGCACCGGCCGCCAGCACCAGCTGGTCGACCGCCAGCCGCTGGCCGTCGGCGCATTGCACGGCCTGGACGCGGCCGCCCTGGACTTCGAGCGCCGCGGCGTCGGCGTTGATGAAGCGCGCGCCGCAGGCAATGGCTTTGCGGCGAAAGGCTTGCAGCACGCTCCAGCCGTCGAACCAGCCTTCGCCCGACAAGCCCAGCGAGCCCAGCGCGAGGTCGTCCACCGCCAGCCAGGGGAAGCGCGCATTCAGTGCCGCCGGCTCGAGCAAGGCAACGTCGACGCCGTGCGCGCGCTGCAACTGGTGCAGTTCGCGCAGCGCCGGCGCACCGGCCGCGCTGGCCAGGTAGAGGTAGCCGGGCTCGACGAGGCCGATGTCGGGGCGTTCGTCGCCCACGGCCAGTTCGTCGCCGATGCGGCGGTAGAAGTCCAGGCTGGCGCGTGACAGCGCGATGTTGATAGCGGTCGAGAACTGCTGGCGGATCGAACTGGCCGACAACGCGCTCGACGCTCTTTGGTAGCTCGGGTCGCGTTCGATGACGACCGGCGCCAGCCCATGGTCGCGGGCCAGGAAGCAGGCAGTGGCAGCGCCGATGACGCCGCCGCCGATCACTAGAATCTGTTGCATGTTGCGAGTGTATTCAGCTGCCGAAGTGCACGCCGCCCTGCCCTGGGCGCCCTTGGTCGACGCGCTGGCGACGGCGTTCGCCGAAGGCGCCGAGGTGCCGTTGCGCCACGCCCATGAGTTGGCCGGTGGCGACGCCTTGCTGCTGATGCCGGCCTGGTCGGCCAGCGCGCTGGGCGTCAAGGTGGTGACGGTGATGCCGGGCAACGCGGCGCGCAACGCCGGCACCGTGCAGGCCAGTTATCTGCTGCTCGACCGCCTGACCGGCGCGCCGCGCGCCTTGCTCGACGGCGAAGCCCTGACGCTGC
>JAUYAJ010000483.1 GCA_030693565.1 Rubrivivax sp. | reverse complement strand
TTGTGCGGGTAGGTCTGGTGGCCCACGTCCCAGACCAGGCGGTCGTAAGGCGTGTTGAAGACATAGTGCAGCGCGATCGTCAGTTCGACCGTGCCCAGGTTGCTCGACAGGTGGCCGCCGGTCTGGCTGACGCTGGTGAGCACGCAGTCGCGCAACTCGCGCGCCAACGCCGGCAGGTCGGTGCGCGGCAGCCGGCGCAAGTCGGCAGGATCCTGGATCCGGTCCAGCAGCGGGCTCGGGTTCATGGGCGGGCTCCTGCGCCTGCGCGCGGCGTCAAGTCAGTTGTCACGGTCGACCACCTTGTCGGCCAACCAGGCCAGCAGCGCCACATCGGCCAAGCCGCTGCGCCCGAGGTCGGCATGGGCGCGCTCGCGCAGGTCCAAGGCATGCTGGCGCGCAGCGGCCAGCCCCAGCACCGAGACATAGGTGGGCTTGTTGGCATCGCTGTCTTTGCCAGCGGTCTTGCCCAGCGTGGCCGATTCCTGGGTCACGTCGAGGATGTCGTCGACGACCTGGAAAGCCAGGCCGACGGCGTCGCCATAGTCGGACAGTGCCTGCCAGGCGGTGGCGTCGGGCCGGCCACAGGCAGCGCCCATCAACACGCTGGCCTGCAGCAAGGCGCCGGTCTTGCGCTGGTGCATGTCGCGCAAAGCCATCTCGTCGAGCGGCTGGCCGATGCTGGCCAGGTCAATCGCCTGGCCGCCGGCCATGCCGGCGTGGCCGGCCGAACGCGCCAGCAGGCCGCACAGACGCGCCTGCAGCGACGGCTCGACCGCATTCGCCGGGGTCAGCACTTCGAAAGCCAGCGCCTGCATGGCGTCGCCGGCCAGCATCGCCTGGGCCTGGCCGAACTTGACGTGCACGGTGGGCTTGCCACGCCGCAGCACGTCGTTGTCCATGCACGGCATGTCGTCGTGGATCAGCGAATAGGCGTGGATCAGTTCGACCGCGACCGCAGCGCGCAAAGCGGCTTCGCGCTGCCCGCTCAGCGTGGCGCAGGCCGCCATCACCAGCAGCGGACGCAGCCGCTTGCCGCCGTCGAGCACGCCGTAGCGCATCGCTTCGCCCAGGCCCGCCGGGGCTGTAGCGGGCACCCAGTGGTCGAGCGCCGACTCGACGGCGTCGAGCTCGTGGCTGGCCCAGGCATCGAAGTCCATCGCCGTCATGTCGAGGTCCAGCTTTTGAGCTGACCGTCTTCGAGCAGCTTGACCTGGTCGTCCACCGCCTGCAGGCGGCCGCGGCACAGCGCCAGCAGTTCGGCACCGCGGCGGTAGCCGTCCAGCAACTGGTCGAGCGGCAACTGGCCGCTCTCCATGCGCTGCACCAGCAGGTCGAGCTCGGCGAGCGCCTGTTCGTAGCTGGCGGGGTCTTTGGCGGTGGGGGCGGGGCTGCGTGCCATCTCGGGGGCGGGAATCGTTGGCGGATTTTAGACGGACATGGGGGGCGACCCATCCTCAGGCCGTCGGAGGGTGGCCGCGGGTAAACTCAGGGCCTCTTTCGCGCCTGTCGTGCTCGCACGCCGGGCGCGAGCACTCCAACCCACCCGCGGGGCCACCGGGTGGGGGGCTGACATTCCACATGGGGGATCCACTCGGATCATGTCTGACCTGAGCATCAGTCTCGAAGCTCTCGACCGCAGCAGCTCTCAACTCTCAGTTTCCGCCTACTTCGACGAGGCCTTGTTCCGCCAGGAGCAGCAGCTGATCTTCGACGGCGGCCCGCGCTATCTGGGGCACGCTTTGTCGGTGCCCGAGGTCGGCGACTTCCACGCGCTGCCTCAGGAAGGCCAGGGGCGGGCATTGGTGCGCACGGCCGGCGGCGTCGAACTCATCTCCAACGTCTGCCGGCATCGGCAGGCGGTGATGCTCAAAGGCCGCGGCAACACCCAGCAGCATGTGGTTTGCCCGCTACACCGCTGGACCTACGACTTGCACGGCCAGCTGGCTGGCGCGCCGCACTTTGCCGAAGATCCCTGCCTGAACCTACGCAACTACCCGCTGCAGGACTGGAACGGCTTGCTCTTCGAGGCCAATGGCTGCGACGTCGGCGCCGCGTTGGCCGCGCTCGGTCCGCGGGCCGCGCTCGATTTCAGTGGCCATGTGCTCGACCGCGTCCATGTCCACGAGTGCGACTACAACTGGAAGACCTTCATCGAGGTCTATCTCGAGGACTATCACGTCGGGCCATTCCACCCCGGCCTGGGCTCCTTCGTCGCCTGCGACGACCTGGAGTGGGAGTTCGGGCGCCAGCATTCGGTGCAGACCGTGGGCGTGCACAACGCGCTGGCGCGGCCGGGCTCGCCGGTGTACCGGCGCTGGCACGACGCCTTGCTGGCGTACCGGGGCGGCCAGCCGCCGCGCCATGGCGCCATCTGGCTGACCTATTTCCCGACCGTGATGCTCGAGTGGTACCCGCATGTGTTGGTGGTCTCGACGCTGTTCCCGAAAGGGCCGCAGAAGACGCTCAACCTGGTCGAGTTCTACTACCCGGAAGAGATCGCCGCCTTCGAGCGTGAGTTCGTCGACGCCCATCAGGCCGCCTATCTGGAAACCTGCGTCGAGGACGACGAAATCGCGCTGCGCATGGACGCCGGCCGGCGCGCGCTGCTGGAGCGCGGTGACGACGAGTCCGGCCCCTACCAGAGCCCGATGGAAGACGGCATGCAGCACTTCCACGAGTGGTACCGGCGCCAGCTCGGCATGGGCCGGCCGCGGCGGTGATCGGGCCCGCCGCCGCACCGATGCTGCGGTGGTCGGCGCCCTGGTTGATGGTCGGCGCATCGCTGCTGTTCGCCACCATGGGCGTGTGCGTCAAGCTCGCCGCGCCGCAGTACTCGGCCGGCGAGATCGTCTTCTACCGCAGCCTGTTCGGCGCCGTCTTCATCAGCGGCTGGGTCGCGACCCGAGGCGGCAGCTTGCGCACGCCGGTGCCGACGATGCATTTCTGGCGCAGTCTGGCCGGGGTGATTTCGCTGGCGCTGTGGTTCTATGCCATCGGCCGCCTGCCGCTGGGCACGGCGATGACGCTGAACTACATGTCGTCGGTGTGGATGGCGCTGTTTCTGATCGGTGGCGCGGTAATGCTGGGCGCCGACCGCGTCGACGGCCGCCTGGTTGCTGCCGTGCTGGTCGGCTTTGTCGGCGTGGCCCTGGTGCTGCGGCCGACGATCGAGCAGGAGCAGCTCTGGGGCGCGCTGGCCGGGCTGCTGTCGGGCGTGCTGGCTGCGCTGGCTTACTTGCAGGTGACGGCGCTGGGCCGCAGCGGCGAGCCGGGCTACCGCATCGTCTTCTACTTCTCGATCGGCGGCGTCGTCGCCGGCGCCGGCTTGATGGCGCTGACCGGCACCGGCGTGCACGATGTCAGCGGCGCCTTGCTGCTGTTGGCGGTCGGCTTGTTGGCCACGCTGGCGCAGATGATGATGACCCAGGCCTACGCCGTCGGCCACACGCTGTCCAACGCTGGCCTGCAATACCTGGGCATCGTCTTCGCCTTCCTGTACGGTGTGCTCTTGTTTGGCGAGACCCTCACCTGGTCGGCACTGGCTGGCGTGGTGCTGATCGTCGGCGCCGGCCTCAGCGCGACGCTGCTCAGCGCCCGCCTGGCCAGGCCAGCCCCCACCCAAACCCCACTTTGAGGATCGAGCATGACCGCGACTTTTTCGACCCTGATCAGCGCTGACGAGTTGCGCCAGCAACTGGACAGCGGCGCCGGTGTGCGACTGCTGGACTGCGGCTTCGACCTCGCCGACCCCCAGGCCGGCGAGCGTGCCCATGCCGCCGGCCACCTGCCGGGCGCGCTCTACGCCCACCTCGACCGCGACCTGTCGGGCGCCAAGACAGGCAGCAACGGCCGCCACCCCTTGCCCGAGCGCACCGACCTGCGGCGCCGCGCCGGTGCCTGGGGCATTGCGCCCGGCGTCCAGGTCGTCGTCTACGACCGTCAGGGCGGGCCTTATGCGGCGCGCGCCTGGTGGTTGCTGCGCTGGCTGGGGCATCACGACGTGGCCGTGCTCGACGGCGGCCTGGCCGGCTGGCGCGCCGCTGGCGGTGCCCTCGACGCCCAATCGCAGCCGGTGCAGCCGCTGCTGCCTTACCCCGACCTGGCGCAGGCGATGCCGACCGTCGATGCCGACGGCGTGCTGGCGGCGCTGGGCCGGCTGCGTGTGCTCGACGCGCGTTCGGGCGAGCGCTTTCGCGGCGAAGTCGAGCCGCTCGATCCCGTCGCCGGCCACATCCCCGGCGCCAGCCTGCGCTTCTTCAAGGACAACCTCGGCCCCGACGGCCGCTTCAAGCCGGCGGCGCAGCTGCGCGCCGAATTCGAGGCCCTGGGCGCGCCGGCGCGGCCGGTGGTGCAGCAGTGCGGCTCGGGCGTCACCGCCTGCCACAACCTGCTGGCCATGGCCCATGCCGGGCTGGAGGGCTCGCAGCTCTACCCGGGATCGTGGAGCGAGTGGTGCGCCGACCCGGCGCGGCCGACGGCTCAGGGTTGATCCGGATCAAGACAAAGACGCCGCACTGCGCAACACTGGCGGCTGGAGGTCGACCCTGCCGGTCGGCCTGAAGCCCAAGGAGTTGCCATGTACACCCGCATCCTCGTCCCCACCGATGGTTCCGAGATCTCCACCAAGGCTTTGCAGACCGCCATTGGCGTGGCGCGGCTGAGCGGCGCCGTGCTGTTCGCGATCGGCGTCAAAGAGCCGTTTCCCTACAGCGCCATTTCCGAGATGCAGCCGGTGCCGCCGCAGGAGTTCTACGACGCCCAGGAGCGCATCGCTGCCGGCCATGTCTGGCCCGCCGTCGAGGCGCCCAAGGCCGCCGGCCTGAGCTGCGAAGGCCACACCGTCGAAGCCTTGCACCCCTGGGAGGCGATCATCGACCACGCCAAGGCCAAAGACTGCGACCTCGTCGTCATGGCCTCGCACGGGCGCCGCGGCGTCACCGCCTTGCTACTGGGCAGCGAGACGCAGAAAGTGCTGACGCACTGCAAGCTGCCGGTGCTGGTGGTGCGCTGAGCACCGCCGCGCCTCTCAACTTCTCAGTGCATGTGCAGCAAGCTGGTGGCCAGCAGCACGATGGCCAGGCCGGCGCCCAGCCAGAGCACCTGGGTGGCGGTCTCGCGCCATGACAGGCGCTGCTGCAACTGCGGCAGCAAGTCGGCCACGGCGACGTAGATGAAGCTGCTCGAGGCCACCACCAGCAGGTAGGGGAACAAGGCTTCCCAGGGCTCGACCAGGAAGTAGCCGATGACGCCGCCGGCCACCGCGGCCAGGCCGGACAGCGCGTTGTAGAGCAAGGCTTTGCGGCGCGTGAAGCCGGCGTTGACGAGGACGATGAAGTCACCCGCTTCCTGCGGGATCTCGTGGGCGACGATGGCCAGCGCCGTGACCACGCCCAGGCCGGTGTCGGCCAGGAAAGCGGCGGCGATGATGACGCCGTCGCAGAAGTTGTGGATGGCGTCGCCCACCAGCACGCTGTAGCCGCCGCGGCCGGCTTGTTCGGCGTCGAACTGGTGGTGGTGATGGTGGCCGTCACCTTCGTGGTGGTGCACGTGGCGGTAGAGTTCGGCCTTCTCGAGCAGCCAGAAGAACAGCAGGCCGCCCAGCAGGGTGGCGAACAGCGGTTGGGCGCCGGCGCCGCTCTCGAAGGCCTCGGGCAGCACCTGGAGCAGTGCCGTGCCCAGCAACACGCCGGCCGACAGGCTGACCAGGCTCTTGACGACGCGGCCGAGCACGGCGACGGTCAACGCCGCCGCCACCACCACCGACAGCAAACCACCTGCCAGGGTGGCGATCACGATATACAAAAGGGTCATGGAAGGCCGTGGCGGCGCGCTGCCGAATGGGATGTAGCGATCTTATCGACCCTGTCAAGCCCTTCAGGCCACACCGTGTTCGGCGAACCAGGCCAGGCCGCGCTGCCAGCCGTCGTCGGCCGCGTCTTTGCGGAAGCTGGGCCGGTAGTCGGCGTGGAAAGCGTGCGGCGCTTGCGGGTAGACGACGAACTGCGAGCGCCGGGCCGCAGCGCTGCCGCTGGCCAGCGCCGCCTTCATGCGCTCGACGGTGTCGAGCGGGATGCCAGGGTCCTGGCCGCCATACAGGCCGAGCACGGGGCCGTTCAGCGCCGTTGCCAAATCCACCGGGTGGCGCGGCTGCAGCGCCGTGGCGTTGCCGACCAGGCGGCCGTACCAGGCGACGCCGGCCTTCACCGCCGGGTTGTGGGCGGCATACAGCCAGGTGATGCGCCCGCCCCAGCAAAAGCCGGTGACGCCGAGTTTGCGGGTGTCGGTGCCCTGGGCCCGGGCCCAGGCCACGGTGGCGTCGAGGTCGGCCATCACCTGGGCGTCGGGCACCTGGGAGATCACCTCGGCCATCAGCTTGGCGATCTCGCCATAGGACGCGGCGTCGCCCTGGCGCACGAACAGCTCGGGCGCGACCGCGTGGTAGCCGGACTTGGCCAGGCGCCGCGCGACGTCGGCGATGTGGTCGTGAACGCCAAAGATCTCGCTGACCAGCAACACCAGCGGCGCGCCGGTCTTGCCGGCGGGCGCGGCGCTATAGGCCGGCATCTTGAAGTCGCCGACCGGGATCGTGACCTCGCCAGCGATCAAACCGGTGGCGTCGGTCTTGACGAGGGTTTGCGCGCTGACCGGCAGCACGGCGGCGGCGAAGCCACTGCCGACCGCACCGCGGACGAAGGCGCGGCGGTTGAGGTCGCGCGCCGGCGGCACGAGGCTGTCGAATTCCTGTTTCAACATGATCGGCTCCTGGCGATGGGTTGGTGGGCGGCGGATTCTAGGAGGCTGCCGGGCTTTGGGTTGCCAGCGCCTGCCTTGGGCACAATGCCTGCATGCCCGACGACACGACCAAACCATCACCGCTCAGCGGCCCGCTGGCCGCGATCGACATGGGGTCGAACAGCTTTCGCCTCGAGATCGGGCAACTGCAGCATGGCCGCTATCGGCGCATCGACTATCTGAAAGACACGGTTCGGCTCGGCGCCGGCCTCGACGCCGACGGTTTGCTCAGCGAAGAGGCGGTGCAGCGCGGGCTGGACTGCCTGCAGCGCTTTGCCGCACGGCTGGCCGGCTTCGAGCCCGGCCGCGTGCGCGCGGTGGCGACGCAGACCTTGCGCGAGGCAAGCAACCGAGACGCCTTTTTGCTGCGCGCCCAGGCCGCGCTGGGTCACCCGATCGAGGTGATCTCGGGCCGTGAGGAAGCGCGGCTGATCTACGCTGGCGTTGCCCACCTGCAACCCAGCGACGAGCGCCGGCTGGTGGTCGACATCGGCGGCCGATCGACCGAGTTGATCCTCGGTCAGGGCCGGGTGCCGGCAGTCGCGGAGTCGTTTGGCGTTGGCTGCGTCAGCCTGTCCCTGCGCTACTTTGCCGATGGCCGCTTGACCGAGGCGGGCTTTCGCGCCGCCCAGGTCGCCGCCGGTGCCGAACTCGAGGAAGGCCTGCAACCCTTTGCGCGCCGGCATTGGCAGACCGCGCTGGGCTCGTCGGGTTCGGCCGGCGCGGTGTCGCAGTTGCTGGTGGCCGCCGGCGTCAGCGACGGTCCGATCACGCCGGCGGGCCTGCGCTGGTGCATCGAGCGCTGCCTGGAGGCGGGGCACATCGACCGCCTGTCACTGCCAGGTCTCAAAGCCGACCGGCGCGCCGTGCTGCCCGGCGGGCTGGCGATTCTCTACACCCTGGCCGACAACTTCGCGATCGAGGCGCTGTGGCCGGCCAAGGGCGCGCTGCGCCAAGGTGTGATCGTCGACCTGCACGAGCGCATCGAGGCCTTGCAGCAGGCCCGGCCCGGCGACATGCGTGACCACTCGGTGAGCGAGTTGCAGCGCCGCTACGGCGTCGACAAGGCACAAGCCGGACGTGTGGCCAGCGTGGCGCTGGCCTTGTTCGACAGCGTCGTTCCAGACGCCGATCAGGACACCGAGATCGACCGCCGGCGCGAACTGGCCTGGGCCTGCGACCTGCACGAAATCGGACTGATGGTGTCGCACCACGACCATCATCGCCACAGTGCCTACCTGCTCGCCCATGTCGACGCGCCGGGTTTCTCGCAAAGCCAGCAGCGCCGCATCGGTGACCTGGTGCTGGGTCAGCGCGGCGGCCTGCGCAAGCTGGCCGAGGCGATGGCCAGCCGCAGTTTCGCCTGGCAGGTGCTGTGCCTGCGGCTGGCGGTGATCAAGTGTCATGCCCGCGGCGAGGTCTCGACCGGCGCCTTGCGGCTGAGCGCGAACGGCCGTGACGCCGTGCTGGACTATGGCCGCCACTGGGCCGCACAGCGACCGCGCACCGTCCATTTGCTGACCGAAGAAGCTCAGATCTGGGCGCGAAATGGACCGCTGCGATTGCAATTGCCGACATAGAAGCAACACTGCATGATGGGAATTGGTGAAATGGCGGTCATTCGTCACAGAATATCCGGATACCGCGCCTACAAGAGCGCAGCGAAGTTCCCTGAGGTCGTTGGAGAGAGCCCATGAGTTCGGTCTTTGGCCAGTTGGTCGTGCGCACCGACGAGGCCCGACGCCAGTTTGAAACCCATCCCGTGTTGCTGGCGGCGGTGGCCGACGGCATGTCGCTGCCGCGCTACCGCGCGCTGCTGCTTGAGCTGTACCACGTGGTCTGGCACTTCAACCCGGTCTGCGCCTCGGCGGCCAGCCGCATGCCCGACAGCTTGCGCGAGCTGCGTTACTTCCTTTACGAGCACATGCAGGAGGAGTCGGGCCATGAGCAGTGGGTGGAGAACGACCTCGACGCCATCGGCGTCGATCGCACGGTGACACGATCCCATGCGCCGAGCGCTGACACCCTGGCGCTGGTGGGCTACAACCACTGGGCGGCCGACCGCCGGCATCCGGCCTCGGTGCTGGGCATGCTGTATGCGCTGGAGGTCATCGCCTCGGTTTACGGCGGCCCGTTCAGCGCGGCGGTCAAGGAGTCCTTGCTGCTCGAGGGCGAGCGCGGCATCTCCTTCATCGCCAGCCACGCCACCATGGACGCCAAACACATGGCCGAGTTGCGAGAGATCATGGTCAGCGTGCCAGGGGCCGATGCGCTCGATGCCATCGCCGAGTCGGCGACGGTGAACTTTCACCACCTGACGCGGATCGTGGAAGCGATATGAGCAGCGCCGCTGCTCGCACGCCGGTCGGCACCAGCCCGCAGCCAGCCGCGCCCGTGGCTGGGGCCGAGATGCCGCGCGCCGTCGCCGACATGCTGAGCCGGCCGTACCGGACGCTGAGTCTGGAGTGGACGCCCGAATTCTCGATGCTGAGGGTGCGCACCAAGGTTCGCCCGATCCAGTGCTACACCTTGGCCGCGATGACCGAGCTGCAGTTCATGCTCGACGACATCACGGCCTACCCGGGTGTCGTGCGCCACTTCGTGATGAGCTCGGACGTGCCCAAGGTGTTCAACTTCGGCGGTGATCTGTCGCTGTTCGTCTTGCTGGTGCGGGCTGGTGATGTCGACTCGCTGCGCATGTACGGTCGGCGCTGCGTCGACCTCGTGTGGTGGATGGAGAACGCGGCTCAGCACGGCGTGCACAGCACGGTGCTGGTTCAAGGCGACACTCTCGGGGGTGGTCTCGAATCGGTGCTGCCCTTCCACAAGATCATCTTTGAGCGCAG
>JAUYAJ010000479.1 GCA_030693565.1 Rubrivivax sp. | reverse complement strand
TGCGTCGTCGTCGGCCGCCGGTTCGGCGCTGAGCGGCAGCGGCGCCGCGGCGCCGCGCAGCGGCCAGGCCAGCACCGCCCACAGCACCAGCAAGCCGGCGCCGACCGGTGGCAGCGCTTCGAGCAGGTAGGCGCCGAAGTCCAGCTTCATCACTTCGCCAATCAGCATGTTCTGCGGGTTGCCGATCAGCGTCGCCGCCGAGCCGATGTTGGCCGCGCAAGCCAGCGCCAGCAGAAAAGGCACGGGATCGACGCCGCGCCGCAGGCAGGCCTGGGCCAGCACCGGCGCCACCGCCAGGCAGACGATGTCGTTCGAGAACAGCGCCGACAAAGCGCCGACGACGGCGATCACCACCGCCAGCAAGGCCGGCGGCGACAGCGGCAGCGCCGCGATGCGCCGCGTCACCGCGCTGTAAAAGCCGCCCAGCCGCATCTGCGCAGAAATCACCATGAAGGAGAACAGCAGCAGCAGCGTCGGCAGGTGCACCGCCTGCGCCGCTTGCTCGGGCGTGAACGCGCCCAGGCCGATGACGGCGATCGCCCCCAGCAAGGCCACGCCGGTGCGGTCCAGTTGCAGCCGCGGCAGGCCGCCCAGGATCATGCCGATGTAGACGACGACAAAGATGCCGAGTATCAGCGCGCCCTGCCCGCTCACTGGACGACCCTTCGCACTGCATGCTGCGGAATTCGCGCTGGGTGAGCTGAGACCGGACACAGACAGTCCCTGCGGACTGTCTGTGCCTGTCGAAGGCCATCGGCCTCTGGTCGATGGCGGCCCGGCGCGCTCATGCCGGCGTCAGCGCCGTTCAGCGAAAGCTGACCGTGACCTTCGGGTTGCCCGGCAGCCCGCTGTATTCGACCTCGACCGCCAGCCCCGGCTTGGGCGGCAGCAGCTTGGAAAACGATCCCAGGCTCACCAGGTCACCCACCTTGAGCGCGCGGCCGTCGCGCGCCAGGTCGGCGGCCAGCCAGGCCACCGCGGCCAGCGGGTGGCCGAGCACGTCGCTGCCTTTGCCGCGGTCGAGCTCGGCGCCGTCGCCGCGTACCACGACCACCATGTCGCGCAAGGCGTCGGCGAAGGCGGCGCTGCGCTGCACCGGGATCGGCGTGCCGGTGACACCGAGCCGAGCGCCGACGTTGATCGCGTTGATCGCCGCGCCGCTCAGCGTGGGCGGCGCCAGGACCACCATGTCGGGCAGCTCGATGAACGGGATCACCTGGTCGATCGCCGCCAGCACCTCGTCGGGCGTCTTGGCGCGGTTGATGGCGGCGTCGCTGACGCGCACCAGCAGGTCGGCCTCGTACAGCGGCCGGGCGCCGAATGCGGCGTCGACGCTGGCGCCGCTGGCCAGCAGCATCGGCGCGTACAGCACGCCCCAGACCGGCGACTCGTGGTTGAAGCGCTTTTGCACCGCCGGGTTGGTCAGCCCTGCCTTGTAGCCCACTGGCGCGCCGAAGTGCCCGCTCAGCAAGCGGTTGAACTTGGCGCGTGTGCACTCGCCGTCGGCCGCCGACAAACCCTCGAGATTGGCGGCCGGCGTCTTCGCCTGGTAGGCGGCAAACAGGGCCGCGACCTGGGCGTCGTCGAGGCAGGCGGCGTGGCTGGCGAGCGGCAAGGCGCTGCCCAGCGCGAAAGCCAGGCCGATCCATGAACAGCGCTTCATCGTCATCTCCCGAGTTTGCAGGTGGCGGCGATTATCGGCAGCGGCGGCGCCGCTTCAAGCGGCTGAACCCGCGCCGAGCAGCGCGCGCAAGCCTTGCTCGTCGAGCACCGCCACGCCCAGCGCCTGCGCCTTGTCGAGCTTGCTGCCGGCTTCGGCGCCGGCGATCAGCCAGTCGGTCTTCTTCGACACCGAACCGGCGACCTTGCCGCCGGCGGCTTCGACCAATGCCTTGGCGTCGTCGCGGCTCAGCGTCGGCAGCGTGCCGGTGATGACCAGCGTCTTGCCGGCCAGCGGCTGCGGCCCGCGGTCGACGACTTCACCTTCGTGTTCGTCCCACTGGATGCCCGCCGCGCGCAGCTGCTCGACGACCTCGCGGTTGTGCGGCTGGTCGAAGAAGGTGCGGATGCTCAGCGCAACGATGGGGCCGACGTCATCGACCTCGAGCAGTTGCTCGGTGCTGGCGTCCAGCAGCCGGTCCAGGCTGCCGAAGTGGCGCGCCAGCGCCTTGGCGGTGGCCTCGCCGACCTGGCGGATGCCCAGCGCGTAGACGAAGCGTGCCAGCGTCGTGCGCTTGCTCGTCTCCAGCGCCGCCACCAGATTGGCCGCGCTCTTGTCGGCCATGCGCTCGAGCGCCGCCAGTTTTGCCACCCCCAGCGTATAGAGCTCGGGCAAGGTGCGGATCAGGCCGGCGTCGACGAGCTGATCGACCAGCTTGTCGCCCAGGCCTTCGATGTCGAGCGCGCGCCGGCCGGCGAAGTGCAGCAGCGCCTGCTTGCGCTGGGCGGCGCAGAACAGGCCGCCGCTGCAGCGGTGGTCGATGCCGCCTTTTTCACGCTGCACGGCACTGCCACACACCGGGCATTGGCGCGGCATGCGGAAGTTCGGCACATAGCCGGCGCGCTGGCCCGGCAGCCGGCCCACCACCTCGGGGATGACGTCACCGGCGCGGCGCACGATCACCATGTCGCCCATGCGCACGCCTTTGCGGCGCAGCTCGAACAGGTTGTGCAGCGTCGCGTTGCTGACCGTCGTGCCGCCGACGACCACCGGTTCGAGCTTGGCCACCGGCGTCAGCTTGCCGGTGCGACCGACCTGGATCTCGATGCCGTTGAGCCTGGTGGCCACCTCTTGCGCCGGGTACTTGTGGGCCACCGCCCAGCGCGGCTCGCGGGTGACGAAGCCGAGCCGGCGCTGCAAGTCCACCGCGTCAACCTTGTAGACCACGCCGTCGATGTCGAAAGGCAGCTGGTCGCGGCGCTCGCCCATGCGGCGGTGGAAGTCGACCAGGCCGGCTGCGCCCTGCACCACCGCACGGTCGGCGCAGACCGGCAGCCCGAAGCCGGCGATCGCGTCCAGCGTCGCGCTGTGGGTGGCCGGCCGCGGCCAGTCGCCGACGGCGCCCAGGCCGTAGGCGAAAAAGCTCAGCGGCCGCCGGGCGGCAACCGCCGGGTCGAGCTGGCGCACGGCGCCGGCGGCGGCGTTTCGCGGGTTCACAAAAGTCTTGTCGCCGGCCTCGCGCTGGCGTGCGTTGAGCTGCTCGAACTGGTCGCGGCGCATGAAGATCTCGCCGCGCACTTCCAGCAGCGCCGGCGCGCCCGCGCTGAGCCGCAGCGGAATCTGGCGGATGGTGCGGATGTTCTGCGTCACGTCCTCGCCGGTCTCGCCATCGCCGCGGGTGGCGGCCTGCACCAGCACGCCAGCCTCGTAGCGCAGGTTGATCGCCAGGCCGTCGAACTTCAGTTCGGCGGCGTAGCCAACCGCCGGCGCGTCGTCGGTCAGTTCGAGTTCACGGCGCACGCGGGCGTCGAATGCCTGGGCGCCGGCCGCTGTGGTGTCGGTCTCGGTGCGGATGCTCAGCATCGGCAGGGCATGGCGCACCGGCGCGAAACCGTCGAGCACGGCGGCACCGACACGCTGGGTCGGCGAGTCGGCGCTCAGCAGTTCCGGCTGCGCGGCCTCGATGGCCTGCAATTCCTGGAACAGGCGGTCGTAATCGGTGTCGGGGATCTCGGGTGCGTCGAACTGGTAGTAGCGCTGCGCATGGTGCTGCAGCAAGGCGCGCAACTCGGCGGCGCGTTCGGCGGCAGCCATGGCCGTGACTCAGCTGAAAAGCCGCCGCGCCGCTGCCGAGCCCGCCGCCAGGTCGAGCGCGTCAAGCTTGCGATAGAGCACGCCGAGCTCCTGGCCGATGGCGGCGAACGCATGCAGCGTGACCTGTTCGCCATGGTCGTCGACGAGCAGCGCGTCCATGTCGTCGGACAAAGAGCGCGCGGCGTTGTGCCAGGCCGGGAACGGCTCGGCGCTCGCCGCCGTCTGCGGCACGTCCAGGCTGAGCCCACATTCACGCACTGGCGCGGTCTGCGGGTCATCGGCCAGTGCTGCCTGCGGGTCGAAGTTCAAAGCCAGCACCGGCGGCGCACCGTCCTCGCTGGCCGCCAGCACCAACCGGCCGGGCACCACGCCGGGCACGAAACCGTGGCGCGCCGCACATTGCTGGATGTAGGCCGCCGACCAGGCCACCGAGTTCGAACGCAGCGTCACCGTCAGCTGGGCGTCGAGCGGGCTGGCCAGACCGTCGAGTTCACGCGCCCGCGCCACCACCTCGAGCATGTCGGGGAAGTCGGCCATCGCGCCAACGGCGTCGGCAAAGCCCTGAATCTTCTGCACGAACTCCGAGTATTCGATCTCGTTGAGCGCGCCGCTGCGGTTGGCCAGCTGCAGGCCGGCTTGCAGTTCGCCATAGCGCCGGCCCGGGGTCGGCATGTCCCATTCACCGGTCTCGGCGTCCAGCCCCTCGACGACGAAGGGCTTGGAGCCGGCGCGGCGTGTCGGCGGCAGGTGGGCGATCACCATCTCGCCACTGATCGGCGCTTCCAGCGCCAGCGGCACGATGGCGTCGATCAAGGCGTCGATGCGCGCACCGCGACGCAGCGGCGCCGCCTGCAAATCGGCCAGCGGCGGCGGCGGGCTGACGGCCTCGCCCAGCGCCGGGTCGACGCGGCCGGCGCCGTCGTCGGAGCGTGCGCGCCG
>JAUYAJ010000478.1 GCA_030693565.1 Rubrivivax sp. | reverse complement strand
CGCTCCGGTTTGCGCCTAGCCACAGGACCAAATCCATCGGTTTTCTTAAGTGCCTCACAGCGTGCAACACCACACTAGTCGACAGCGTCGCGGTAGGGGTTGCGATCGCGCAACTCGTCGACGTACTGGCCGATGCCCGCGCCTTCGGCGGCCAGGAAATCGGCCACCGCCGAGGCAAAGCGCGGGTCGCGCAGCCAGTGCGCCGAACTGGTGCGCACCGGCAGCAGGCCACGCGCCATCTTGTGCTCGCCCTGCGCGCCACCTTCGAAGCGCTGGTAGCCGCGCTCCAGGCACCAGGCCAGCGGCTGGTAGTAGCAGGCTTCGAAGTGCAGGCAAGGCACATAGACCGTGCTGCCCCAGTAGCGGCCCCAGGCCGTCTTGCGCACCGGGTCGATCGCGATCAGCGAGGCGGCGATCGCCTCGCCATCCTGCCGCGCGACAAACATCAGCCAGTTCGCCGCCATCGTCGACGCCATGCGGGCGAAGAACTCGCGCGTCAGGTAGGGCGTCGAGTGGTGCGCCGCGTAGGTCAGCTCGTAGCAGCGGTAGAAGTAGTCCCAGAGCGCGTCGTCGATCTGCGCGCCTTCGTGCACGCTGAACACCACACCGGCATCGGCCACGCGCCGGCGCTCCTGCAGGATCTTCTTGCGCTTGTCGCGCTGCAGCCTGGCCAGCAGACCGGCGAAGTCGGCGCAGGGGCTGGTTTCGTCCTGCGTCCAGTGAAACTGCACGCCTTCGCGCAGCATCCAGCCGGCGCGCTCGCAGGCCGCACGGTCGCCGTCGTCGACGAACAAAAGGTGCGCCGAAGACAGTTTCTGGTCCTTGGCATGCTGGAGCAGGGCGCGCAGCAGCAGCTCGCGTGAAGCGTCGTCGCTCGCCAGCAGGCGCGCGCCGGGCACCGGCGTGAACGGCACTGCGCCCAGCAGCTTGGGGTAGTAGTGCAAGCCGTTGCGCTGGTAGGCGTCGGCCCAGGACCAGTCGAAAACGTACTCGCCGTAGGAATGCGCTTTCAGGTACAGCGCGCAGGCGGCGCGCAGCCTGCCGCCGGCCTCGACGGTGATGAACTGCGGCGCCCAGCCGGTGGCCGGTGTCGCACTGCCCGACACATGCAGTGCCAGCAAGTATTCGTGGCGCATGAAGGGCGTTGGCGATGCTTGGGTTTCGAGCAGCGCATTCCAGGCCTGGGCGTCCAGCGCGGCCGGGTCGCCATGGACCCGGATGACATAATCCTCGGCAGTGATTTCGATCTCCGATCCTCAGTTCAACAAGCCATGAAAGTCGCGCTGGCGCAGCTCAACGCCACCGTCGGCGATCTCGACGGCAACCGGCGCCGATTGGCGGCCATGGCGCGTCAAGCCCATGCCCAAGGCGCCTTGGTCGTGATCGCGCCCGAACTGGCGCTGTGCGGCTATCCGCCCGAGGACTTGCTGCTGCGCCAGGCCTTCATGCGCGCGAATGCCGATGCCTTGCAGGCGCTGGCGGCGGAACTGGCGGATTGCGAAGGTCTGCATCTGGTCGTCGGGCACCCGCACCAGTTCGGCGAGCAAGGCGATGTTAGGTCCAAGTCGATGGCGGTGCAGCGGCGCTACAACGCCGCCTCGCTGCTCAGCGACGGGCGCGTCCTGGACACTTATTGCAAGCGCGAGCTGCCCAACTACCAAGTGTTCGACGAGCGGCGCTACTTTGCCTCCGGCCGCGACGCGGGCCAGGGCCCGCTGGTGTTCAGCGCCGGCGGCCTGCGCCTGGGCGTTCTGATCTGCGAAGACGCCTGGTTCGACGAACCGGCCCAGCTGGCCAAGGCCGCCGGCGCGCAGGTCTTGTGCGTGCTCAACGCCTCGCCCTTTCACCTGGATAAAGCCGACGAACGCGAGCAGCGCATGGCCGAGCGCGCCCGCGCCAGCGAGTTGCCGCTGCTGTACGCCCACCTGGTGGGCGGCCAGGACGAAGTCGTCTTCGACGGCGCTTCGTTTGCCGTCGACGCCGCAGGCCGCATCAGCGCCCGCGCCGCCAGTTTCGAAGAAGCGCTGTTGATCGTCGATCTGGCCACCGACGCCACGCCCAGCGGCAGCATCACGCCGGTGCCTTCGCTCGAGGCCCAGGCCTGGGCCGCCCTGGTCACCGGCGTGCGCGACTACGTCGGCAAGAACGGCTTTCCCGGCGCCATCATCGGTTTGTCGGGCGGCATCGACTCGGCGCTGGTGCTGGCGATCGCCGTCGACGCCTTGGGCGCCGACAAGGTACGCGCGGTGATGATGCCGTCGCCCTACACCGCCGAGATCTCCTGGATCGACGCCCGCGACATGGCCGCGCGCCTGGGCGTGCGCTACGACGAGATCGCCATCGCGCCGGCCTTCGACGCCCTCAACGCCAGCCTGGCGCCGCAATTCGCCGGCCGCAGCGCCGACACCACCGAAGAGAACCTGCAGGCACGCATCCGCGGCACGATGCTGATGGCGCTGTCGAACAAGCTCGGCGCCATCGTGCTCACCACCGGCAACAAGAGCGAGTTGGCGACTGGTTATTGCACGCTGTACGGCGACATGGCGGGCGGCTTTGCGGTCATCAAGGACGTCGCCAAGACCCTCGTCTACCGCCTGGCCGATTGGCGCAACCGCCAGCCCGGCCTGCGCGCCGACGGCAGCAGCGGCCCGGTGATCCCCGAACGCATCATCACCCGGCCGCCGTCGGCCGAGTTGCGGCCCGACCAGACCGACCAGGACAGCCTGCCGCCCTACGAAGTGCTCGACGCCATCCTGGCGCGCTACATGGAAGAAGACCAGGGCATCGAGCAAATCGTCGCCGCCGGCTTCGAGCGCGCCGACGTCGAACGTGTCACTCACCTGATCAAGTTCAACGAATACAAGCGCAGGCAAGCGCCGGTGGGGATCCGCATCACGCACCGCGCCTTCGGCCGCGACTGGCGCTACCCCATCACGTCGAAATTCCGTGCTTAAATCCTTGTAATCGACATCGCACAGGGAGACCCCATGAAACAGATCACCGCCATCATCAAGCCCTTCAAGCTCGAAGAGGTGCGTGAATCACTGGGCGATGTGGGCGTTTCCGGGTTGACGGTCACCGAAGTCAAAGGCTTTGGCCGCCAGAAAGGCCACACCGAGCTGTATCGCGGCGCCGAGTACGTGGTCGACTTCCTGCCCAAGGTCAAGGTCGAGGTGGTGGTCAAGGACGACGACGTCGAACGCTGCATCGAAGCCATCGTCAAGGCTGCCAAGACCGGCAAGATCGGCGACGGCAAGATCTTCGTCACCGCGGTCGAGCAAGTCGTGCGCATTCGCACCGGCGAGACCGACGAGTCGGCTGTCTAGTCGTAGCGCGCAACGCCCGCCGCCAAGGCTTCTCAGACGCGGCCGAAGTCGTCGTGTCCATGGCTGCGCGTGCTCAGCGCGGCCAGCCGCAGCAGCAACTCGGTCGGCTCGGTGCCGACCTCGACGACGGCGAGTTGCTGGGCTGACAGGAATCCTTCGTCGACCGCGCGCTGCATGAACTGCAGCAGCGGGTCGAAGTAACCCTCGATATTGAGCAAGCCGATCGGCTGGTCGTGGTAGCCCAGTTGGCGCCAGGTCCAGACCTCGTACAACTCCTCCAGCGTGCCAATGCCGCCGGGCAGGGCGATGAAGGCGTCGGCCCGCTCGGCCATCATCTGCTTGCGCAGGTGCATGGTCGGCACGACGTGCAACTCGTTCAGGCCACGGTGCCCGACCTCGCGCTGCATCAAGGTCTCGGGGATGACGCCGACGACGCGCCCGCCGCTGGCCAGCGTGGCGTCAGCCACTTCGCCCATCAGGCCGACGCGGCCGCCGCCATAGACGAGTTGCCAGGCGCGCTCACCAATGGCCTGGCCCAGCGCACGCGCTGCCGCGGCATAGGCGGGGCGTGTCCCGGGCCGGGAGCCACAGTAGACACACAGACTGAAGGCTGGTTTGTTCATGCCCCGAGCATGCCACGACCGCTTGGTGGGCTCAGACGCGCCGCGGCGGCGGCCGCCAGTTCACCAGGCAGGTGCCGCACAGCGCATCATGGAGAAACTGCCGCTGTGGGTGCAGCCGGGCCAGCCCGCCATAGACCAGCACACCGGCCAGCAGCGCCGCCGCCGTCGGGCCGGCGCCGCGCACGCCGCCCACATAAAGGCCGGCCAGCGCTGGCATGAACCACAGCCAGGCCAGCAGGTAGCGGCACAGCGCCCGGGCGACGGACAGTGGCTGGCCGTCCCGCATGAGCACAC
>JAUYAJ010000410.1 GCA_030693565.1 Rubrivivax sp. | reverse complement strand
TGCGCAGCGGCAGCGTGCCGCCGACCAGCCACAGGCCGTGGCGGCGCGCGCAGTCGGCCAGCAGGCGCTGGATCGGGCCGTCGCCCGGCGCTTCGGCCACGGCCAGCTTGTCGGCGTCGCGCCGCCCCATCAGGCAGAAGTACTCGGGCAGCGCCACCAGGCCGGCGCCGGCCTGCGCGGCCTGCGCGATCAGCCGCGCCGCGGCCTCGAGATTGCGGTCGAGGTCGGGCGTGGACACCATTTGCACGGCGGCAATCTTCATTCGGCAGGCTCCGGATCGACAGGGCTGGCGCGCTGCGCGCCGACCCTGCGATTGTCGCGCGCCGGCACAAAGCGGCAGCGCACGGCAGAATCACCCGGTCGGCGCCGACCCCACTGCACGCTGCGCCCGACACGCTGACCATGACCCAGGACATGACCCAGGACACCCCGGCCACCGCCGATCACAGCCGCTTCGTGCAGCGCATCCGCCGCCGCTACGCGGCCGAACTGGCGCTGCTGGCGGCTGGCGCGCCCGACGCCGACGCCATCAGCGCGCTGGTGGCGCAGCTGCAAGCAGGCGGCCGCGACCTGGCGGCGGCGCTGCGGGTGGCGCGCCACCTGGTGCTCGAGCGGCTGGCGGTGCTCGACGTCGAGCAGTCGGCGCCACTGGACGTTGTCACCGCAGCGATGACGGCGCGAGGCGACGCTGGAGATCGCGCTGGCGCAGTCGCTGGCCGATGCCGACGCCGCCCATGGCGCGCCGCTCGACGGCGCCGGCAAGCGGGTCGAGTTCTGGATCGTCGGCATGGGCAAGCTCGGCGCCCGCGAGCTCAACGTGTCGTCGGACATCGACCTCATCTACGTCTACGAAGAAGACGGCCAGACCGCCGGGCCGCGGCCGCTGAGCTTGCATGAGTATTTCTCGGCCGTGGCCAAGCGGCTCTACGCGCTGATCGGCGAGACCACCGACGACGGGTTCGTTTTTCGCGTCGACCTGGCGCTGCGGCCGAACGGCAACTCCGGCCCGCCGGTGGTCAGCCTGGCCATGCTCGAGCATTACCTGCAGGTGCAGGGTCGCGAGTGGGAGCGCTTTGCCTGGCTCAAGAGCCGGGTGGTGGCGCCGCGCGCCGCCGTCGGCAGCGGCAGCGCGCTGGCGCTGCGCTCGCTGGTCACGCCTTTCGTCTACCGGCGCTACCTGGACTACGGCGTTTTCGAAGGCTTGCGCCAGCTGCACCGCAAGATCCGCGACGAAGCGCAGCGCCGCGCTGCCGGCCGCCCGGAACGTGCCAACGACGTCAAGCTGTCGCGCGGGGGCATTCGCGAGATCGAGTTCATCGTCCAGCTGATGCTGGTGGTGCGCGGCGGCCAGTTCCCCGAGATCCGCTCCCGCTCGACGCTGCGCGCGCTGCGCCGGCTGACGCGCCACGGCATGATGAAACCCGAGACCGCCGCCGCGCTGGCCGAGGGCTACGACTTCCTGCGCCGCGTCGAGCACCGCATCCAATACCTCGACGACCAGCAGACCCACTTGCTGCCCACCGCCGACAACGACCTGGCCTGGATCGCCCGCAGCCTGGGCCTGACCTGCACTGCCGATGCCTGCGAGCTGCTCGACCGCCTGGGCACCATCCGCGAGCTGGTGGCGACCGAGTTCGACGCCTTGCTGCACGACAGCCAGGCCGCCGACAAAGGCCGCGACGGCTGCCGGCCGTGCGGCAAGGGGCCGCTGCCGATCGACAGCGACACCTTGCTCGACAAACTGCCGACCGAGCTGGCCGAGCGACTGCGCAAGTTCAACACCCAGCCGCGCGTGCTGGCCTTGCGCGACGACAGCCGGCTGCGCCTGGGGCGCTTGATGCAGAAGGTCGGCGCCTGCATGCGCGAGGGCAGCTGCTCGGCGCCGGCGGCGCTGCGCTTCGTCGACTGGGTCGAGCCGCTGCTGCGGCGCGAAAACTACCTCGCGCTGCTGGTCGAGCGGCCCGAAGTCCAGCAGCGGCTGCTGCGCTTACTGGGCCTGGCGCGCTGGCCGATGCAATACCTGATGCGCCACCCCGGCGTCATCGACGAGCTCGCCGACGAAAGGCTGCTGCACCAGCGCTTCGACCGCGACGCCTTCACCGCCGACCTCGACGAGCGCCGCGACGCCTGGCAGCGCGCCGGCGAGGCCGACGAGGAGCAGCTGCTCGACACCTTGCGCCGCGCCCACCACGCCGAGATCTTCCGCATCCTGGTGCGCGACGTCGAAGGTGAACTCAGCGTCGAGCAAGTCGCCGACGACCTCTCGGCGCTGGCCGACGCGGTGCTCGACACCACCGTGCGCTGGGCCTGGGAACTGCTGCGTCAGAAGCACCGCGACAGCCCCAGCTTGGGCGTCATCGCCTACGGCAAGCTGGGCGGCAAGGAGCTTGGCTATGGCGGCGACCTTGACGTCGTCTTCGTCTACGACGACACCGACGAGGCCGACCCCCAGCAGGCCGCCGAGGTCTACGCTGCCTTCGTGCGCAAGCTGATCACCTGGCTGACGCTGCGCACTGCGGCGGGCGAGCTGTTCGACATCGACACCGCGCTGCGGCCGAATGGCAATTCCGGGCTGCTGGTGACCTCGGTCGCCGCCTTCGAGCGCTACCAGATCGGGCGCGGCAGCAACACCGCCTGGACCTGGGAACACCAGGCCATCACGCGGGCCCGCTTCGCCGCCGGCAGCGAGCGTGTCGCCGCGCCCTTCGAGGCGGTGCGCCGCGCCGTGTTGACGGCGCCACGCGACGCCGACGCGCTGCGCGGCGAGATCGCCACCATGCGCGAGAAGGTGCGCAACTCGCGCCCGGTGCCGGCCGGCCGCTTCGACGTCAAGCACAGCCCGGGCGGCATGATGGACGTCGAGTTCGCCGTCCAGTACCTGGTGCTGGCCCATGGGCCGGCGCATGCCGCGCTGCTCGACGACGCCGGCAACATCGCGCTGCTGCAGCGCGCCGAAGCCGCCG
>JAUYAJ010000462.1 GCA_030693565.1 Rubrivivax sp. | reverse complement strand
GCGTCTGGCGGCGCACGACGTCGGCCGCGTCGTCAACCCGGCGCAGGTCGAAGGGCAGATCGAAGGCGGCGTCGTCATGGCCGTCGGCCATGCGCTGATGGAGGACTACATCCAGGTCGACGGCCAGACGACGACGCCGGGATTCGCCAAGTACATCCTGCCGACCGCGCTCGACGTGCCGAAGATCACCTCGGTGCTGCTGCAGGAACCCGACCCGAAGACGCCGCTGGGCGTCAAAGGCATTGGCGAGCCGGCGATCACGCCGACCGCCGCCGCCATCATCAACGCGATCTTCGATGCCGTGGGCGTGCGCATGACGCGCTTGCCGGCCACGCCCGAGCGTGTGATGGAGGCCTTGCGCGTCAAGCGCGACCTGGCAGCGCGGGCGCCGCGGCGCGAGCTCGCATGAACTGAATTTTGGTGAAGTGTCGGCGCGCCGGTGACGCCGGCATCCGGCCCGGGTGTTCAACGCAACGAAGCAGGAGACAGATGATGATGTTCAAGCAGATTCTCACCGTCAGCGCCAGTACGCTGGCCTTCAGTTTCGGCATGGCGGGCGCCGTGCACGCGCAGGACTACCCGAGCCGCCCGGTCGAGATGACGGTGCTGTTCCCGGCCGGATCGTCGGCCGACGTCGTCGCGCGTTCGCTCGCCGACGGCATGAGCAAACATCTGGGCAAGCCGGTGGTGATCCTGAACAAGCCCGGTGCCGGCGGGGCCATCGGCTACAAACATGTGCTGGCGCAAAAGCCCGACGGCTACTCGATCGTGTTCAACTCCAACTCGATCTCCACCGCCTATTACACCGGGCTGATGCCGGTCGACTACAAAGCCTTTGACCCGGTGGCGCGGGTGACGGTGGAGTTGCCGGTGATCGCGGTGCGCAGCAGCGCGCCGTGGAAGGACTTGCGCGACATGGCGGCCCACGGCAAACAAAAGCCGGGTGACATCAAGGTCGGCAACTCGGGCACCGGCAGTCACACCCACATGTCGGCCGTGGCTTTCTTCGCCGAAGAGAGCATCGCCGTCAACCATGTGCCTTTCGCCGCCGCGCAGGTGGTGACCAGCCTGCTCGGCGGCCACATCGACGCCGTGGTGCAACTGCCCGGCGCGCTCGCCCCGCACGTGAAGGCCGGCACGCTGAAGATCCTGGGCACGCTGGCGACGACGCGCGAACCGATTTTCCCCAGCGTCCCGACCTCGATCGAACAAGGCTTCAAGTTCCAGGCCGAGCTCTGGCGCGGCATCGCCGTGCCCAAAGGCACGCCGCCGGCCGTCGTCGCCAAGCTCGAAGACGCGATCCGCAAGGCCGTGACCAGCGTGGAGTTCAAGGCCCAGGGCGAGGTCAGCGGCTTCCTGCCGGCGTTCCAGCCGGCGAAGGAATTCGGTGCCACGGTGGCGGCCGAAGACGCCGTCATCGGCACCCTGATGGCCAAGCTGGGACTGAAGACCAACTGAGCAGTCGATGAACACGCTGACCGAGTCGCCTTTCATGATGTTCCCTGGCGCCCAGGGCCAGCAATCACGGGCCGAGACGATCGCGCGCGCCGGTGGCCTGGCGCAGGCGCTCGAGCAGGGGTTGCTGCCCGCCGGCGTTGACGTCACGCTGTCCGAGGCCCTGGTGCTGGGCTTGCTGCGCCAGGGCGTGCGCAAGTACCTGGCGATCTTCGGTCACGGTTGCACCGACCTGGGCGAGGTGCTGCGCGTCTACACCGAAGCCGGCGTCACCGAGGTCTTCAACTTCAGGAGCGAAGTCGAGATGGCCCATGCCGGCACCGCGCTGGCCTGGGCCTTCGGCGAGACCTGCGCCGTCGTCACCTCGATCGGCCCCGGCGCGCTGCAGGCGCTGGCGGGCTCGCTGGCAGCGGCGAGCAACGGCGTCGGCGTCTACCACCTCTACGGTGACGAGACGACGCACGGCGAGGGCTACAACATGCAGCAAATCCCCAAGCCGCAGCAGCAGCTCTACGGGCAGCTGACGGCCTTGATGGGGCAGAGCTATACGCTGCACACGCCCGAGGCATTGCGCGAGGCGCTGCGCCGCGGCACCCAGTGTGTGCACCACCCGGTGAAAGCCGGGCCGTTCTACCTGATGCTGCCGATCAACACCCAGCCGCAGGTCGTGCATGGCCTGCAGATCACCGGCTTGCCCGAGCGGCTGCAGGTGGCGCGCTGCGCGGTGGCCGATCCGGCGCCGCTGGCCGAGGCGGCCGTGCTGCTGCGCCGCCATGCCCGCATCGTGATGAAGGTGGGCGGCGGCGGCCGCGCTTTTGCGCCGCTGATCCGCGAACTGGCCGAGCGCTGCGGCGCCGCCGTCGTGCTGTCGCCGGGCTCCACAGGCGTGCTGCCCGACGGCCACCCGCAGAACATGCATGTCGGCGGCAGCAAAGGCTCGATCAGCGGCAACCACGCGATGAGCCAGGCCACGCTGCTGATCGCGATCGGCACGCGCGCGGTCTGCCAGTCCGACTGTTCGGGCGTCGGCTACCCCTTGGTCGAGGCGGTGATCAACCTCAACGCCGACCTCGCCGATCTGGCGCATTACAACCGCACGCTGGCGCTGCAAGGCGACATCGGCGCCGTCACGGCGCAACTGCTGGCGGCGCTGGACGGCGCCGACGACGTGCAGGTCAAGGCACGGCAAAGCTGGCTGGTCGGCTGCGCCGAACAAAAGGCGCGCTGGAAGCGCTTCCTGGCGTCGCGCCAGCAGCTGCGCCTGCACGACGCCGTCTGGCAGCGCGAGGTGCTGACGCAGCCGAGCGCGATCAAGCTGGTGTGCGACTTCGCGCGCGAGGTCGACGCGATCAAGTTCTTCGACGCCGGCGACGTGCAGGCCAACGGTTTCCAGACCGTCGAAGACGACCGGCCTTACGACACCTTCACCGAAACGGGCGCGTCCTACCTGGGATTTGCGCCCTCGGCGGTCAGCGCCGCCGGCCTGGCCGCGCAGCCGCGCTACGCCATCGCCTTCACCGGCGACGGCTCGTTCATGATGAACCCGCAGGCGCTGATCAGCGCGGTCGAGCATGGCGCCAAGGCGATGATCGTGATCTTCGACAACCGCCGCATGGCGGCGATCTCCGGCCTGCAGCATGCCCAGTACGGCCGCGAGTTCCGCACCAATGACAGCGTCGCCGTCGACTACGTGCAGATGGCAGCCAGCGTGCGCGGCGTCAAGGCGCTGTCCGGCGGCGACGATATCGTCACCCTGCAGGCGGCCTTGCGCCAAGCCCACGCCCACGACGGCTTGTCCGTCGTCCACGTACCGGTCTACGCCGGCACGGCCGACGAAGCCGGCCTGGGCGCCTACGGCGCCTGGAACGTCGGCAACTGGTGCGCCGACGTCCAGGCGCGCTACCAGCAATCCACCATCTGAGCTGCCATGAAGCGTGACGATTTCGGCCTTTACCGCGGCTACGGCCTTTACCTCGACGGCCAGTGGCGGCCGGCTGCCGACGGCGGCGTGCGCGAGGTCATCGACCCGGCGAGCGAGGAAGTGGTCGGCTGGATCCCTGCCGCCACCGCTGCCGACCTGGCCACCGCACTGGCCAGCGCCCAGCGCGGCCTGGCGCTGTGGCGCCAGACCTCGCCCTGGGAGCGTGCCAAGCTGCTGCACCGCACCGCCGACCTGGTGCGCGCGCGCGTCGACGCCATCGCCACCATGATGTCCACCGAGACCGGCAAGCCGCTGGCCCAGGCCAAGGGCGAGCTGTCCGATGCCGCCGACCAGTTCGACTGGTACGCCGGCGAAACCCAGCGCATCTACGGCCAGAGCTTTCAGGCCCGCGTGCCCGAGGTGCGCATGCAGGTGCGCATGGAGCCGGTCGGTGTGGTGGCGGCGTTCTCGGCCTGGAATTTCCCGGCCTTGCTGCCGTCGCGCAAGATCGCCGCCGCGCTCGGCGCTGGCTGCTCGATCATCGTCAAGCCGGCGAGCGACGCCGCCGGCAGCGCCATGGCCATCGTCCAGGCCTTGCACGACGCCGGCGTGCCGGCCGGTGTGGTGGGTCTGGTGACTGGCGATTCATCCTTCATCTCCGAAACCCTGGTGCGCTCGCCGGTGGTTGCCAAGGTCTCGCTGACCGGATCCACCGGCGTGGGTCGGCGCATGCTGCAGCTGGCGGCCGAAGGCATCAAGCGCGTCACCATGGAGCTCGGTGGCCACGCGCCGGTGCTGGTGTTCGAGGACGCCGACGTGGAGCTCGCCGCCGAGCAGAGCGCGCGCTTCAAGTACCGCAACTGTGGCCAGGTCTGCGCGTCGCCGTCGCGCTTCTATGTCCACGACAGCCTGTACACGCGCTTTTGCGAGCGTTTTGCCGAAGTCGCCGGCTCGCTCAAGGTCGGCCCCGGGCTGGACCCGAGCACCGATGTCGGCCCGATGGCCAACCGGCGCGGCCTGGACAACGCCCACAAGCTGATCGACGACGCGCTGGCCCAAGGCGCGCGGCTGATCGCCGGCGGCCGCCGGCCGGCGCAGCTGGCGGGCGACAAAGGCTACTATCTGGCACCGACGGCGCTGGCCGATGTGCCGGCGGGCGCGTTGATCATGCGTCACGAGCCTTTCGGCCCGGTGGCGCCGATCGCCCGCTTCGGCAGTTTCGACGAAGCGATCGCGCTGGCCAACAGCACGCCTTATGGGCTGGCGTCCTACCTCTTCTCGCGATCCTTGAAGACGGTGACGCTGGCCAGCGAGGCGATCGAGGCCGGCATGGTGGGCGTCAACGACTTTGCGATTGCCGCTGCCGAGCTGCCTTTCGGCGGCGTCAAGGAAAGCGGCATGGGCCGCGAAGGCGGCGCGTTCGGCATTCGCGACTATCTGGAACCCAAATACATCCGCACCCGACTCTGAACATGACAGACGACGTCCAACCCATCGGCATCGCGCGCGGCCTCACCAACTACGGCGACCGCGCCTTTGCGCTCTACCTGCGGCGCTCGTTCATCAAGTCGATGGGTTATTCGAGCGCCATCCTCGAGCGCCCGGTGGTCGGCATCGCCACCAGCGCGTCGGGCTTCAACAACTGCCACCGGGCCATGCCCGAGCTGGTGGAGGCGGTCAAGCGCGGCGTGCTCGCCGCCGGCGGCCTGCCGATCGAGTTCCCGACCATCTCGCTGGGCGAGGTGTTCCTGAGCCCGACCAGCCTGATGTTTCGCAACCTGATGAGCATGGACGTCGAGGAGATGGTGCGCGCCCAGCCGATGGACTCGGTGGTGATGATCGGCGGCTGCGACAAGACCGTGCCGGCGCAGCTGATGGGCGCCGCATCGGCCGACCTGCCGGCGGTGCAACTCGTCACCGGGCCGATGATGACCGGCCGCCACGAAGGCGAGCGCCTGGGCGCTTGCACCGACTGCCGGCGCTTCTGGGGCAACTTTCGCGCCGGCAAGGTCCAGCGCGCCGAGATCGACGTCGTCGAAGGCCGGCACGCCACCACCGCCGGCACCTGCGCGGTGATGGGCACGGCCAGCACCATGGCCTGCATCGCCGAGGTGCTGGGCATGTCGCTGCCGGGCACCGCCGCCATTCCCGCCGTGCACGCCGACCGCCTGCGCGCGGCCGAGGCCAGCGGCGCGCTGGCGGTGCAGCTGATCGGCCAGCCGATCAAGCCCAGCCAGGTGATCACGCCCAAGTCGGTCGAGAACGCGATGCGCGTGCTGCTGGCGCTGGGCGGCTCGACCAACGCCATCATCCACCTGACTGCGGTGGCCGGGCGGCTGGGCATTCCGGTGTCGCTGCAGCGCCTGAACGAGCTCAGCGACACGACGCCGGTGCTGGTCAACCTCAAGCCCACCGGCGACAACTACATGGAGGACTTCTACGCCGCCGGCGGCATGAGCGCGCTGCTGCGTGAGCTCAAGCCGCTGCTGCACCTGGACACCATCAGCGTCACCGGCGAAACGCTGGGCGAGCGGCTGGCGGCCGAAGAAGGCGCGTGGTCCGACCCGAAGATCGTGCGCCCGTTCAACGACCCGATCGAGCCGGTGGGCGGGCTGGTGGCGCTGTTCGGCTCGCTGGCGCCGCAAGGCGCGATCCTGAAACGTTCGGCGGCCGACAAGACGCTGTTCGAAACAGAGGGCCGGGCGGTGGTCTTCAGCTCGCTCGAAGACCTGGGCAACCGCGTCGACGACCCGCTGCTCGACATCCAGGTGGGCGACATCATGGTGTTGCAGAACGCTGGCCCGACGAGCGCCAGCGGCATGCCCGAAGCCGGCTACCTGCCGATCCCGAAAAAGCTGGCCCAGGCCGGGCTGAAAGACATGGTGCGCATCTCCGACGCGCGCATGAGCGGCACCGCTTTCGGCACCATCGTGCTGCACGTCACGCCCGAAGCGGCTGCCGGCGGCCCGCTGGCGCTGGTGCAAAGCGGCGACCGCATCCGCATGTCGGTACAGAATCGGCGCATCGACTTGCTGGTGGATGACGCCGAACTGGCGCGCCGGCGCGCCGCGCTGCCCGCGGCGGCCGACAAGCCGACGCGCGGTTATGCCAAGCTCTACCAGGACCATGTGCTGCAGGCCGACGGTGGCTGCGATTTCGATTTCCTGCTCGGCCCTGCGCCCAAGGAGTGACCCATGCTGGTACGCAACATCC
>JAUYAJ010000452.1 GCA_030693565.1 Rubrivivax sp. | reverse complement strand
GCGCGGCTTCCGCACCGCGACGAACTTCATCGCCATCGCCTACTTGCGCATGTCCAAGCTAAAGCATCTGCCGGCTCATCCGTTCGCGCCCGCCCTGGCCAAATGAGACTGTCGCGCTCCACACGAAACGGCATAGAGCCCGAAAATTGCGGTCCAGGCTTGGTCAATCAAGTAGAGGAGTCCATAGCGTAGGCGAGTTGATTCCCCGTTCGCGCAAGCGGATCTCCAATGGCACGCCACGCCTGAGCCTCATTTAATTTTCGGCCGAGTGCGGGCTGCCACCGGGGTCCGCTTGCCAAAACGTTCGGCATCTTCGATACGCGGGCGATGAAGGTCCTGTTTGAATCCATCGGCGATCGCCATGCCCCCCTAATTGATCAGGTGGGTTGCCGGGTTCTCGATCTTGCTCACTTGCGGTCGATTGCCTAGCGTCGACCGGGCGCCGCCATCCCTCGCGGTGCCAAGATCACATCAGGAGTCCGTGATGACATTTCTCGTCGAGATCGGTCGGCGTTGGGCAGCGGCGCTGCTCACCTTGTTCTGCACGGGCATGGCGCAGGCGGCTGCGAGTTACGGGGCTCCCGTCGTCGTCAGTCGCCCGGGATTTGCACAGTCGCAGTACTGGGGCATCAACGACGCCGGTGCAATCGTCGGCGACTCATCAGGGACGGGGTTCCTCCATGCCAACGGCGCATTCACGAACATCGCACCCGCCGGATCCATCGCCAGCGGAGCCTATGGCATCAGCAGTTCTGGATTGATAGTCGGCACCTACACGAGGGCAATTCCTGGGGGAGACGTGACACGTGGATTCCTGCTCGACCAGGGTGTCTACACCGATTTCGAGATTGCTGGTGCAGATCGAACTACGTTGCTTGGCATCTCTTCAGATGGACGCTACCTTGCCGGATCCTGGGTCATTGGAGCGAGCAGTGTGGCCTATGTCTACGATCGGCAATCCGCTATGCGTACAGATATATCGTCGCTTAGCCCCAGCGGTGGCGGTAGCGCCTTTGGCGTCAACGTCCATGGCGTGGCCGTGGGCATATTCCAGAGCAGCGGGGCCGAGCCGATCCGCAGTTTCACATTCGACATAGGCAGCCAGACGGTTGTCGAGGTGTTCAGCGCTGGCACGAGTACTCGACCGCGCTTCCGTGGCATCAACGATCAAGGACTGATCGCCGGTCGCGACAGCTTCGGCCACTCCTTCGTCGGCCAGGGAGCCGACTGGGCTGTGATTGCCGCACCTGCAGGTTTTTCGTATATCAATGGCAACGGCATAAACAACCAAGGTGTGGTTGTCGGGGCTACCCTCACTGCCAGCTTCATTAGCAGCGCGTTCATCGCAACGCCCGTCCCCGAGCCGGCGCAGTGGGCGATGCTGGTGGCAGGCTTGGTCCTGTTGCCACTACTTCGTCGTCGCCGGGGAGGCTGAAGAATCAGCCTGCGCCCAGCCGCGCCCGGTGCCTTGCCACCTGCGCCAGCACCTGGGCCGGCGCGGTGCCGCCGAGCACCTTGCGTGCGTTCAGCGAGCCGCGCAGCGTCAGCACCTCGAAGACGTCGGCACTGATCGACGCGTTGAAGCCTTGCAACACCTCGAGCGGCAATTCGGTCAGGTCGACACCGCGCTGCAGCGCGGTCTTCACCGCGTGGGCCACGGTCTCGTGGGCGTCGCGGAAGGGCAGGCCTTTTTTCGCCAGGTAGTCGGCCAGGTCGGTGGCGGTGGCGTAGCCCTTGAGCGCGGCGCGCTCCATCGCGTCGGCTTTCACGGTGATGCCGCCGACCATCTCGGCCATGATGCGCAGCGTGTCGCGCACGGTGTCGACGCTGTCGAACAAAGGCTCCTTGTCTTCCTGGTTGTCCTTGTTGTAGGTCAGTGGCTGGCCCTTCATCAGCGTGATCAGCCCCATCAGGTGGCCGACCACACGGCCGCTCTTGCCGCGCGCCAGTTCGGCGACGTCGGGGTTGCGCTTCTGCGGCATGATGGAACTGCCGGTGCAGAAGCGGTCGGCGATCTCGATGAAGCCGAAACTCTGGCTCATCCACAACACCAACTCCTCGCTCATGCGGCTGAAATGCACCATGCACAGGCTGGCGGCGGCGGTGAATTCGATCGCGAAATCGCGGTCGCTGACGGCGTCCAGGCTGTTTTCGCAGACCGCTTCCATGCCCAGCGTGGCCGCCACCCGTTGCCGGTCCAGCGGATAACTGGTGCCGGCCAGCGCCGCTGCGCCCAGCGGCAGCCGGTTGACGCGCCGGCGCAGGTCGAGCATGCGTTCGGCATCGCGTGCGAACATCTCGACGTAGGCCAGCATGTGGTGGCCGAACGCGACCGGCTGGGCCACCTGCAGATGGGTGAAGCCGGGCAGGATGACATCGGTGTTCTGCTCGGCCAGGTCGACCAGGGCCTTTTGCAGGTCCAGCAGCAGGCCGTGCAGCAGGTCGATCTCGTCGCGCAGCCACAGCCGGATGTCGGTGGCGACCTGGTCGTTGCGTGAGCGGCCGGTGTGCAGCCGCTTGCCGGCGTCCCCGATGAGCTGGGTCAGGCGGGCCTCGATGTTCAGGTGGACGTCTTCCAGGTCGAGTTTCCAGTCGAACTGGCCGGCCTCGATCTCGGTGCGGATGGTCGACATGCCGCTGACGATGGCGTCATGGTCCTGCTGGCTGATGATGCCCTGGTGGCACAGCATCTCGGCATGCGCCAGCGAGCCGGCGATGTCGACCTGCCACAG
>JAUYAJ010000448.1 GCA_030693565.1 Rubrivivax sp. | reverse complement strand
CCCGCCGCCTCTGAACCACACTTGATCTGTTCACGTCGATGAGGGTCGACGAAGCCGGACCATCACGGAACTTGACCGATAACAGGTGTCAGCCCACCAAGATCGGTGCTCATGCTCACACAGACGCCGGTTCATCCCCACGCCCGTGGGGAACACAGCTGCGCCAGCGCAGCCACGAAGACCAGGAACGGTTCATCCCCACGCCCGTGGGGAACACATCCTCTGCCGTGATCGGCCCGGTTGACCATTCGGTTCATCCCCACGCCCGTGGGGAACACCACCACGCGACTCACGCGCGCCACCGCCGGGGCGGTTCATCCCCACGCCCGTGGGGACCACCCCGAAGTGGCGCCGCTGCTCAAGCCGAGCGACGGTTCATCCCCACGCCCGTGGGGAACACGCAGGCCGCCCGGCCTTCTTGGGCTCTGGCGCCGGTTCATCCCCACGCCCGTGGGGAACACCGGCAGGCCAGCTGGCGTGATGACCAGAGCGGGCGGTTCATCCCCACGCCCGTGGGGAACACGGCGGCCAGGTCGTCCAGGTCGCTGGCGTCGGCGGTTCATCCCCACGCCCGTGGGGAACACTGGAAACAGATCTGCCAGCACGATCACCATCCCGGTTCATCCCCACGCCCGTGGGGAACACACCAATCCTATCCTGTTGATTCGACGTCACTTTTCGGCAGGCATCGAAGTCACCGACGAAACGCCCCAACCGAGTCATCTGAATTTTTAAGGAGCGTTCTGGCCTGGTTCTGGCATGAAGCGAACCAGTTGAACGCCGTCGAAATCCGCCGGAATGCGGCGGTTGACACCCAGCGTCTCGAATTCGAAACCGGCCTCTGCGGTGCTGCGCCACATCATGACCGCGTTGCCATCTTCGATGCCTTCTTGCACGTGCCCCAGATGTGCTCGCGCACCCGTTTGCTGTAGGCGCCCACGTACACGCCAGCGCGCACCTCCAGCAGCCATACCGCCAGCCGGCCGCGCAGCCTTGGCGACGCGTTCTCAAGCACGATGACCAGCATCGCCCAGGCTTTCGGGGTTTGCGATGGCCGGACCCACGGCCTCCGGCGCAGCTTCAGGCGGCTTGATCTCGCCAGCGGCCAAGATGTCTTCAATGTCAGGAATGATGCGGTCGAGCAGCTTGGTCTGCCGGAACACGTCGCGGCAGGCCAAGCGCACGGCGCGTTCGGGATTGCCGCTGGGGTTGGACGCCGCCACCTTGAAGGCCACCGGCACCACGGTCTCGAACTTGTACACGTCGGCGATGTCGTACACAAACGAGAGTGGTTTGCCGGTATGGATGAACCCGACCGCAGGCGCATAGCCGGCCGCCAAAACTGCGGCTTCGGTGACGCCATACAGACATGACGTGGCGGCTGACAAGCAGCGGTTCGGCAGATCCGAGGCGTCCCAG
The DNA here is from genome assembly GCA_030693565.1 of Rubrivivax sp. Classification (GTDB taxonomy): domain Bacteria; phylum Pseudomonadota; class Gammaproteobacteria; order Burkholderiales; family Burkholderiaceae_C; genus Rubrivivax. Next base: position 11,719 of record JAUYAJ010000448.1, on the reverse strand, counting down.
CTTTCCGGGTTGTAGTCGCGCCCTTTCCAATTGACGCCAAACTGGCGCGCCAGGAGTTGGTAGCTGCGCCGCACGCGCGCGCCCTCGATGCCCCGCAGTTGCTCCACGCTGCGGCGCTCGGGCGGCGCTTGGCCAAAGCGCACGGCGTACATCTTGCGCACCACCTTCAGGCGTAGCGCTTCGTCCAGCGCCAGCCGCGCCTGATAAAGCAGCCGGTCGCTGCGTGCGCCGCCGGGCTGGCCGGCGGAGTACAGGCGCACGCCCGCCTCGCCCACCCACACCAGCAGCGTGCCCACGCGTGCGGCCAGTGCGGCAGCGCGGTGGCTCACGCGCGTGCCCGGCTCCAGCATGATGCAGGCCACGCCGCCGACGGGGATGTGGGTGCGGATGCCTGTCGCGTCCACCACCACGAACGCGCCGTCGAGCATGTCGATCTCGCCGCGCTCGACGAAGACGACCGAGATCCGCTCCTTGATCGGCAAGGGCTTGAGCGGGGGCAGCAGGCCTGTGGACATGCCGTGAGCTACTCGCCGATGGCGGCCAAGGTTCGATCGACCAGCGGGTGCGCACGGTAGTACCCGCTGGCCAGCAAGGCGTCGGCAAGCGGGCGCACGCGGTCTATGAGGCTCCGCTCGCGCGCTCGAACCCGCAACCCCAAGGTTCCAAGCACATGCAGGCCCAAGTCGACCGCACGCGCGCGACCCTGGCGTTCGTCCACCAGAACCGTCGCCCCGCGCAACAGTGCCAGGGCCAGCGCCGAGCGCTCGCCGTCATCGAGCCGAACCTGCGCCAGCGCGCTTGGAATCCGGATCGGGTCGTCCTCTACCCGAAGCAGGCCGCCTGCAAACGCGGCGGACAACCCTGCTTGCTCGGCTGTGCGAGGGTCGCGTGCCACCTCATGCCACACGGTGGCTGTGACAAGCAACTCGCCAAACAGCCCTGCGGGAACGGCCACCTGTTCGGGCCGGGCCAGCGCGGTCAGCGGCCCGCTATCGGCCACCAGCAAGGGTGCGGACATAGTCGAGCTCGCGATCGAAGTCCTCGACGCTGTAGCGCACCACGGGAATCTGGCGCCGGCCCAGCTCGTCGATCATCTGGCTGTAGGACAGGCCGGCGACCTTGGCAGCCAAACCCAGGCTCAAAACGTCGCGCTCGTAGAGCGTCACGGCCAACTCAAGCCGTTCCGCGCTGGATCCCGCAGCTTGCCCCAGCGGCAAGGTCAGCATGACAGGCACGCCTTGCACCGTCACGACATCGGCGGTGCCTTGTTTGGCGTCGTCGAGCAGTCGCTTGGGCTGCTGCTCCAGTTCTTCAGAGGTCAGGGTGGGCATGATGTCGATCCAGTTCGCGGCTGCGTGCGGCAAGCTTAGCCGACGGGGTGCTTCAGCAGCAAGCCGCAGCCGAAGGCTTCAGCTTGTTTCAACCGCGGGCATGGGCGCCAGCGACAGCATGCCTAGACCCAGGGCCTTGCCGGGCCCGATGCCGGCTACCAGTGCTTGACGCACCGCGGCGGCGTCGGTGGCCTGCAGCACACCTTCAAAGAGCACGGCGTCCAGCGTGATGTGGCGATGGCGGGCGCCCTGCGCTGCGCTGATGCGCCCACTGGCCGCGCGTTCAGCGGCCAGCAGTGCAAAACCGTGACGCTGACCCTGGCGCTGCAGCCAGGCCAGACGCGCCGCTTCGTCGTGCAGGCCGTAGCGCTTGCCGGCACGGGTGACGGTGGGGTTGGCCAGCAATCGGAATCGGCAATGTTGCCCGGGCTGAACCAGGCGTTCGGTCGCCACGGACTTGTTGGCTTGCAGGTCAAGAAGATAGCCTGCCTGCGAGGTCAACGCCTGCCATTGGCCTGGCTGCGCGGCCTGCACCAGCACGGTGTTGCCGGGCAAGCCCGAGCGGTCAGGCTCCAGTCGCCAAAGGAAGCGCGCCGGGGCTGTGTCGGCGTCGGGCGCAAAAGCGCGCGCCAGCGAGCGGTGCATTTCGTAAGCACTGGCCAGGTCACGCCTGGCGTGCGGGTGAGCAGGGTCCAGCGTCAAGCGGCTGAGGAACATGGCTGAGCTCTCCAGGGTGCACCAGGCGTGGGCCGAAGCGGCGCAGTGCATATGGGCCAGTGGGTTGGTCGTGCCGTTGCGCGCCCTGCGTGGGGTGCTCGACGGCTGTGCGCAGCGGGCGGCCCGCGTGGATGCGGCGGGGCTGGGCGATGAGTGGCTGTTGCTGCAGCGCCTGCTCCAGCGTGCCGGGGTGCAGGCCATGAAAAGGCGGATCGACGAGGGCCGCCGGGCAGCCCGGTGCAAAGGCCTTGCGGCCCAGCGCGAGCGGCCACACGGGCTTGAGCAAAGCGGCGTGCAGGGCTTGCAGCAGCGCGGCGTCCGCACCCTCCAGGCCGATCAGAAACGCAGCGTCGGCCAGGTAGTGACGGGGGCTGACCACGGTGCGCTCGGGCTGTACCTTGCCGGTGGCGATGAGCAGCCCTTTGGCGGTCTGAAAGTCGCGCATCGGTACGCCTTCGCGGTCCACCCGAACGCCCATGCGCAATGCCGCCAGGTCGTCCACCGGCTCGGCGCGGTCACGGCCCAGCGCCGCACACAACAGGCCGACGACGCCCGACTTGCTGGGCTCGAGTTGCGTGTCGCGCTCGTCGAAGCGGCTGGTGGTGCCCCAACTCTGCATTGGGCCGGCCAGGCGCAGCAATAAGGTGGGCATGCTCAGCCCTCGGCAATTGCCACCGGCCGGGAGGCTGGCAGCAGCGGCTGCACCTGTTCACGCAGCCACTGCACCAGCGCGGCCAGGCTGGTCTGCGCGGCGCCCTGCGCGGCCGGCCAGGCGCCGGTGTCGTCAAGTACCGCCCAGCGGTCACGGCTGTCGCCGTAGAAGGCGGCCATGCGCATTTCATGCTCGGCCATGGCGGCCACGGAAAGCTCCGTCAGGCGCTGGTGCGGCTTGGGCGCGACGGGTCTTTCGAAGGCATTGCACAGGTTCAGCGGGCTGCCGTGGCGCAACACCACGCCCACGAAGCTGGGTGGGTTGTGGGCAGCAAAACTGTTTTGCTTGCCCGTGGGCAGGGCGCGCGCCAGGCCCTCGGCAAAGGCGGCCAAGCCTTGCAGCGCCAGAGCGCTGTCGCCTTGCAGGTTGGACACCAGCTTGTGGACGTCGACAACCGCATAGCGGTAGAAAGTGGCGGCGTTGAACTCGACGTGGCCGATCATGCCGGCGCCGGTTTCATCGGCGCCACCCTCGTCGTCCACTGCGGTGAAGTAGTCGAATTCGCGCTCGACGCGGTGCGTGCTGAGCGCGTGCGCCACCTGGCAGGCAGCGTGCTGGTTGGCCTCGGGCAGGTCGGCGAGCATGCGGCCGAAGAGGGCCACGTCGACTGCCTTGCCACCATCGAGCAGGCGTTTGACGGCTTTCTTCACTTCGTCGGGTGCAGCGGCCTTGGCCTGCTTCTTGGTGCGCTTGCCAGGGTCAGCCGGCGCACTGGCCGCCGGCGCCAGGGCGTCCCAGTGCGTGTGGATCATGTCGGCCAATGCCTGCACCTCACCGCGGCCCAGGAAGAGGAGGTATTGCGTGGCGCCTTTGTCGTCCAGTGTCAGGCCGGCGGCTTCCAGTGCCACGGCGATCCGCTCTTCGGCGTTGGTTAGGCCTCTTTCCGCCAAGGCAGCAACCAGCAGTTGTTGCAGTTTCTTGGTGCGCACACCCAGTGCGGCGGGCGCCAGCGTTCCTTGCTGTCCGACGTGCAGCCGCACGCTGCGCTTGAAGCACTGGCTGCTGACCCTTGCCCGCCGGTGGCCGCCGAAGACGGCGTCCTTGGGCGCGCCGGTGTCGTCGCGGTTGAGGTTGGAAGGGGCGAAACTCTGGATGAGATGGAACTCGGCAAAAAGGGTCATGGCGTGTCCTCCTTGGTCGGCGTGTTGTCGGTGGATGGGGCTTGGGCCAGGCGGCGGTAAAAGTCGCGTGCCCAGCGTTGGCGCACGCGGTCGCGGGCATCGTCTTGCCAGGGGTCGAGCCAGCGGCCCAGGTCCTGGGCCAGGGCGGCGTAGTCGAAGGCCAGTTCTTCAGCGGCCAGCAGCGACGCGGCATGGCGCAGGTGTACCGGCAGGGCTTCGGCGTCGGCACTGAGCAGGGCGATGAAGCGCCGCTCGATGCTGTCGCTGTCCCGTTTCAGCTTCACCTCGGCCAGCGCGCCGGCCAGACTGGTGCCTGTTCGGTGGCGCGGGTTGGTGGCGAAAAGGCCAGCGGTGAGGTACAGCGCTTGGCGCTGTGGTTCACGTGTGCCGTCGCTGACGGCAAAGGGCTCCACACAGGGCATGGCCGCGGCATAGGTGCCGGGCGCAAACCCCAGGCTGCGCCGCAGCGCAGCCAGTGCGCCGCGGTCGTGCTCGGCCAGCTTGCGCAGGTGGCTGACGAATCTTTCGTGGAAGTCGCTCATGCGCTGGCCTCCTGGGTTGGTGCGATGGCAGGGCTTGTGGCGGCGCTTTCAGGCTCGGGCCGCAACGGGCGGATGAGGTCGTGAAAGGCATCGTCGGTGAGTGCGCGGGCGCGCAATGCGGCGGCCGATGGGCCCAGAAGGTCGGCGGCGGCGGCCCAGGCCTGACGGGCGGCGTCGTGCAGCGTGGCGGACCAAGACGCTCGCGCCGCATCGGTGTCGCCCGCTGCAACTTGCCGCATCAACGCGGGCAGTCCCTGTTCGGCGCGGGCAAAGTAGGTTGGCGAAAGGGGGCCGACGGCAACGGCGTCACGCCCCTGGGCTCGCGCCTCCTTGCTGCTGGAGTCGGGCAGCGCCAATGTGAACATGCGGCTGGCCAGGGCGCGCAGTTCGCGATGCAGATCTTCGGCTTCCTGCAACCTTGTACGGAGTTCGGCGGCCGTTTCCGCGGCGGTCATCAAGCCTGCGGGCAAGTAGAAGCGTTCGATGCGCGACTCCAGCATCTTGCCCTGGTTCGCAGCCATGCCCGCCACGGTGAGCTCAACTTCGTCGTCCCACGCGCCACCCGCATCCATCAGGTTCTGCGCCCAGCTGAGCACCGCCGCAGGCCGCCACACGGCACCCGATGGACTCGGAAGCAGGGCCGGCAAGTCTCGCCAAAGCGCCCGCCCTTCGGTGAAGCGCAGGCGCACCCACTTGTCGGTGCCCTGGCGATAGGCGTTCATCGGGTCGGCAGCGTTTTCGTCCTCCAGCAGGTCCTGGCCTTCGCAGGCATGCACTTGCGAGACGCGCTGATCGCCGGGCTGGCGCCGCAGCAGGACTGCCCGCGTCTGTCGCGTGTAGCGGTCATTGGGGCCGGTGGGTAGGGTGGGCGTGGCGGTCAGATCAGCCAGACGCAGCGGCGCACGCTCCCACGCCGGCAGGTCGTCGTCGGCCTCATCGGCAGCGCGTGGTGCCGGATGTAGCGCCAGCAGAAGTGTTTGGACCAGCGTGTGGCCGGTGGGCAGGATCGCCGCGCTGTCGAAAAGCGCACCTTTGCGGCCGTAGCCGTCCTTGCGCAGCACCTTCACCGGCCCGCCAGCCGTGAATTGCAGGCAACCCAGCATCGAACGCAGCACGGTCGCAGCGCTGACAGTGGATGGCGCGTCGTCCACCGAGTGGTCGAAGATCACCGGGTTGTTGCCGCCAGCGCTTTCCAGTGAAACCTGCGTCCATGGCTTGAGCGATTGCAATTGCGATGCATTGGCCAACGCCGCCACCTGCATGAACGGCTGCGTGGGATGGAAGAGCCAGAAGCGGGCGCGCCACTTTTCAAGGTAGTGCTCGAAGGCTTGCAGCGGCAGCCCTTCGTGATACCAGCGGGCGCGGTCGGCATCGGTCCAGCGGCCTTGGTGAAGCGTGAGCGCCCGGTGGGTGATGGCCAGCAGCAGCCTGTGCAGTGCCACAAAGGCGGGCGGTGAGGGTTCGGCCAGGCCGGTGATGCTGGCGCTGCGCGCAAACAACTCGCGCAGCCCGATGGAGTTCGTGTTGCCGTCGAGCCAGCGCACAGGCAGCCAGGCTTCATCGAGGAGGTTGAATGCGGGCTCGGCCGCCGGGGTCTGGACTTGCGGACTGCTCACCTGTCGCTCCCTGTGCTGGCCGCGCTGCCGTAAGTCACGCCGAGTTCGGGGTCCAGCGCGATTCTCGTGTTGCCGAGCGTGCAGGCACCATCCGTCAACGCGAGCACCTTGACGTGACGCAACCACGGGTGCACTGCAAATCCGGCAGGAGCCTCGGTGGCGCGCAAGACCTTGACCACATCATGCCGCGCCAGGCGCATCTGGCGTCGCACGATGGCGTGCGCGGTTTGCGGCTGCAGCGGCTGGGTGGGATCGAAGACGGGGCCGGCCGGGTGCAGGCGCCATGCGCCGCCGTCGATATGCACGGGCACCACGGTCAGGCTGTCGGGGCCCAGGCGGGTGACGTTGCGCACGCCAGGAAAGTCACCCTCGTCGTTACCCCGTGGCCGGCCGGCGTAGGCGTCCTGGAAGGCATCGCGCGCATCTATAGCGGCCTTGCGTGCGAGAAGGCGTTCTTCGCTGGATTCGGCCAGGTGTTCACCGCGCCTGCGGATGTCGATCTCCTTGTAATCGGCGTCGCGCAGCCCGGCCGGCAGTTCGTCGTCGCCGTAGACGGTCTGCACGAGGCGGTCGATGTCTTTCGGCAGATGCCAATGGCTCTCCCGCGAGACAAATGCCCAGGTGCGGTAGAGCAAGTATTCGCTGTAAAGCCCCCAGCGCGTGGTCTTCAGGTCAGGTAGACGATCTGAGCGCAAGCCCGCGACGGTCAGGCAAGGCGTGGCGTGCGCCGCGGGGCGCGCACGCTCGTGCCGGTGCAGCCGGCCGGCTCGTTGCAGCAGCAGGTCCACGGGCGCCAGGTCGCTGACGAGCCAGTCGAAGTCGATGTCCAGGCTTTGTTCGACCACTTGTGTGGCCACCAGCAGCGCGCACGCCGGGCGGGCGACGTCGCGGCCGAAGGTGGCCAGCACGGCAGCCTCGTGCTGCTGGCGTTCGTCGGCCGGGAAGCGGGCATGAAAGAGCATGGGCTGCAGCACGCCCGCCAGCTGCGCCTTGAGCAAACCGTGGAGTTCCTGCGCGCGCTGCACGGTGTTGACGATGACCGCGCCGCAACCCCCTTGGCGTGCATGGGCCACGGCGGTGGCGGCGATCGACTCCAGGTCCTCGTCGACCGGCTGCAGCTTGATGCTGGCCTGCGGCCGCGAGGCAAAGTGCTCGCCGCGCACGGTGCCTGCGCCAGCCGCCATGACGCGCGGGTAGGGCAGTTCGGGCACTGTAGCTGCATCACTACCCCAGGCACGCAGCAAGCTGTTGCGCTTGGCTCGCGGCAGCGTGGCACTCATCAGCACCACCGAGCAACCCAGGGCCTGCAGCCAGCGGAGGAGGGCTTCGATCAGCCCGCTGGTGTAGGTGTCATAGGCGTGCACTTCATCGAGCACGACCACGCGGTTGGCCAGACCCCAGATGCGCACGAAGTGATGTTTGACGTTGAGTGTGGCCAGCAGCGCCTGGTCGAGGGTGCCGACGCCGTAAGGCGACAGCAGCGGCCGGCGCCGCTGCGAGAACCAGGCCGAGGAACGCACGTCGTCGCCCGCCGTCCCGTGAATGCCGCGCAAGGCCACCAGACTGTCAGGCGCCAGCACCTGCGCACCGCCGTGGGCAAGCTGGATGTCCAGTGGGGCGTCGCAGCCGAAGGCCCGCAGAAAGGCGAGCGTGCGTTCGAACATCGCGTTGCCAGTCGCCTGGGTGGGCAAGCCGATGAAAAGGCCACGGTGGCCCAGCGCCGCCTGCAGGCGCAGGTGGGCCAGCAGGGCCAGTTCGGTCTTTCCCTCGCCCATAGGCGCTTCGACGATCAGCAATTGCGGCCCGTTGGCGCCTTCCAGCAGGCGGTCGGCGGCGGATTGCAGAGGTCGCGCCGCGGCTGCCGGTTGCCCGACGATGCGGGCGACCAGTTCATTGGCTGTGGCGGTCTGCTGCAGCAGGGGCCGATAAGTGGGCCAGCCGATCTCGGCCAGGGCTCGTTGCGCCAGCGTCAACGCGGCTGCGTGGTGGCCGGTCAGGGTTTCGGCACGTTCGCCAGGTTTGAACCAGTCGGTGTTGGAGCCGACCCAGTCCGCCAGGGCTGTGAGTCCTGCCAACCAAGCCAACGCTGGCAAGGTCAGTTCCACATCGCTCGCGACGGCCTGCGGCGCCAGCGCGCCGACATAGGCGGCGAAGATCTCAGCGCGGGCGCTGGCCCAGGCGGCGTGTTCGCTCGGCCGGCGTGCATCGTGTACGGTGGTGCTGTCGAAGACATGGCCATGGTGGGCGGCCACCGCCCCGGCCACGGCGCGTGCCCTCGCCGGTGAGCCCGTCAGCCCAGCGAGCAAACGCTGCAGTTCGTAGGCGCTGGCCAGGTCGTGCTGGGACTTGGCGGCGTCGGCGGGCCTGAAGGGCAGCCCGGCGCGTTCGTCGGCGGCTTGGCCAGGCGCCCACTTGGCCTGGAAGCCGGGAATGGCCTTGCCCAGGTCATGCAGACCAACCATGACGGCGATCCAGCGGCTGGCGCCCGGCAACGGCAGGCCGAATGCCGCAGCGGCCCAGGCCAGCGTTTGGGGCGACTCGAGTTCCAGCACGCTCTGCGCAACGGCGGCGACGTCCAGCATGTGGGCCAGCAGTCCGTGGCCGATGGCCGACCGTTCGCCGTCGCCGCTCTTGGCCCAGATGGCCCGCGCGCCTGGCGACAGCCCATCGAACCGGCTTGCTGCAGGGGTCGCGACGCTGGCAATGGGCTGGAACATGCGCCGCATTGTGTGCAGGCCAGTAGCTCAAAAAACGAGCTACCGTACGATGCCTCTCCACAGTCCTTCGGATGCCCCCAGAATGCGGGCAACGCGAACCACAAAGGTTAGGCCGTGACCAACTTCACCATGAATTCCGACGCCCACATCCTGCGCCCCGCCAGCCCCGCCGACATGCCCGCCGTCACCGGCCTGATCCGCGAACTGGCCGACTTCGAGCAGCTGTCGCACCTGGTGCAGACCACGCCCGAAGCCTTGCAGCGCCACTTGTTCGGCGAGCGGCCGGCGGCCGAGGCGGTGGTGGCCGAGGTCGGCGGCGTGGTGGTGGGCTTTGCGCTCTTCTTCACCAACTTCTCGACCTTCCTGGCCCAGCCCGGGCTTTATCTGGAAGACCTGTACGTGCAGCCCATGCACCGCGGCTGCGGCATCGGCCGCGCCTTGCTGGCGCACCTGGGCGCGCTGGCGGTGGCGCGCGACTGCGGCCGCTTCGAATGGAGCGTGCTCGACTGGAACGCCAACGCGATCCGCTTCTATGAGCGCATGGGCGCGACGGTGATGCCGGAATGGCGCATCTGCCGCATCAGCGGGCAGGCGCTGGCGGGCTTTCGCCGCTGACGAAGGCGCCCGCGGCTCAGCGGGCGACCAGCGCCATCAGTTTGTCCGCCGTGATGCTGACGTTGACGCTGCGCTCGGCGACGATGGCGGCCACGCCATGGCTGGCCGAGTTCGTCTCGATCCGCACCGGCGCTGGCAGCGGCACGCCGCGCTCGTTGGTCAGGCAGGCGACGATGGGCGTGGCCACCGTCGGGCCGCGCTGGACGACGATGGCGAGCGCGCCATTCTTCAGCCGCACATGGCAGCCCGGCGGGTAGATGCCGAATTCCTTCACCAGCGCCGCCGTCATCGGGTGGCCGGGGTCTTCCATGAACATCTGCCGGCCGGCCTGGTCGGCGGCCAGCGCGTCACGCTGCGAGCGCGAAGCCAGCTTGGAGGTGTAGACGTCAGCGCGGCGCACCAGCGAGGCGATGTCGCTGACGTCGGTGCAGCCGCTGGGGTAGCCGCTGCCGTCCTCGCGTTCGTGGTGGCTGGCCACGGCGCCCAGCCAGTCGGGGTCTTTGACGCCGGCCAGCGCCAGCATCTGCACGCTGCGCAGCGGGTGCGACTGCAGGTCGGCCAGCTGTTCGCGCGTCGGCGCCGTGGTCTGCTTGGACAGCTGGCCTTGCAGCGCCAGCATCGAGATGTTGGAGGTCAGCGCGACCTTGAAGACACGCTCCATGTCGCTCGCCTCCCAGCCCAGGCGCTGGGCCACCAGGTAGGCGGTGATGGCGGTGTGCACCGACCGGCGGGCGCCGTATGCCATCTGCGCCCCGCCTTCGTGACGCAGGACCTGGAAAATCGCCAGGTCGGGGTCGCGTTCGATCAGTGACAGCACCGGTTTGGCCGCATCGTCGAGCGCGCCGGTGAAGCCTTCGTGCGGTGCATCCTGCAGCGCCATGCCCACGCGGACCATGTTCTGCGACCACAGGCGCGGCAGCTGATCGCGCGGTGCCTGCAAGGCTTGTTCGGCGGCCGTCTGCAGTTCGGCCATGTCGACCAGTGCGCCGCGTTCGAACAAGGCGTCCAGTTGCGCCTGGCTGCCGACCGTCTGGCCGCGCGCCAGCAGCAAGGTCTTGTCGGCGTTGCGGACGTTGAATGGCAGCGGCACACCGACTTGGATGCGTTGCTTGACGACAGAGAGTGCTGTGACTTGCATATTGGTCTTCGAGTGGTTGCTGGCTGGCGTGGACGCCACGAACGACATAGCGAGGTTCACAGGGGGCTTATCGACCTTTGGCCCTGCAACTTGAAGGGTGGCGCTGCGGGAAATGCCGGAGGCGTGCAGGCTGCTCAGCCGGCTTAAGCTTGGGCCATGTCAAAGCGCCGTTTTGCCGCCACTGCCCACGATCGCCTGCATGCCGAATTTCGCTGGCAGGTGCCGCCCGACTTCAACATCGGCCATGCCTGCTGCGGCCGCTGGGCCGCCGACCCGGCGCACCGCGACCGCGTCGCGGTGCGTTGGGAAGACGACGGCGGCGCCAGCGGCAGCCTGAGCTATGGCGAAATGCAAGACCAGGCCGACCGGCTGGCGGCTGCGCTGCGGCGCATCGGCGTGGTGCCGGGTGACCGGGTGGCGATCGTGCTGCCGCAATGCTCGCAGACGGCGGTGGCGCACATCGCGATCTACCAGCTGGGCGCGGTCGCGATGCCTTTGTCGATGCTGTTCGGCCCCGAGGCGCTGGCCTACCGGCTGCAGGACAGCGGTGCCAAGGTCGCCATCGTCGACGCCCAGGCGCTCGCCGCCGTCGCGGCGCTGCGGCCTGAATGTCCGGCGCTGCAAACCGTGGTCAGCGTCGGCGCCGGTGCTGCCCAGGGCGACCTGTCCTGGCAGGCCGCACTCGGCCGCCGCAGCGGCCGCTTCAAGGCTGCCAGCACCCGCGCCGACGACGCCGCGGTGCTGATCTACACCAGCGGCACCACCGGGCCGCCCAAAGGCGCGCTGATCCCGCACCGGGCGCTGATCGGCAACCTCAGCGGCTTCGTCTGCAGCCAGAACTGGTTCGCAGCCGGCGCAGATGGCGGCGCCACCGTGTTCTGGAGTCCGGCCGACTGGGCCTGGACCGGCGGCTTGATGGACGCCTTGCTGCCGACGCTGTACTTCGGCGGCGAGATCCTCGGCTATCGCGGCCGCTTCGGCCCCGAGAAAGCCTTCGAGCTGATGCAGCGCCATGGTGTCACCCACAGCTTTCTGTTCCCGACCGCGCTGAAGGCGATGATGAAGGCGGTGCCGGCGCCACGCACGCGCTACCGGCTGCGGCTGCAGGCCTTGATGAGTGCGGGCGAAGCCGTCGGCAGCGCCGTCTTCGACTGGTGCCGCGACGAGCTCGGCGTTGGCGTCAACGAGATGTTCGGTCAGACGGAGATCA
>JAUYAJ010000445.1 GCA_030693565.1 Rubrivivax sp. | reverse complement strand
CCGCAGCGATGCGCCAGGCGCTCGATGCCGTGCAGGGTGTCGTCCTGCGTCGTGTGGTGCTCGGCAGCGAACAGCGGCGAACTCAGCATCAGCCGCATCAGCGGACTGACGAGCGCCACGATGTGCGGCCAATCGGCGTCGCCGATGGCGCGCAGCGCGGACACGGCGTTGCTGACGCTCAGGTTGTCGGCTGTCTGCTCGGCGCTCAGCTGAGCCTGCACCGCGGCCAGGTTCGGCAGCACGCTGTCGAGCCAGGTCTGCACGTCGGCCGGCACACGCTGGTTGGCGCCGCTGGCGCGGTCGCGCAGGCGCTGCCCCATCTGCGCCAGGAACACGGCGCCAGTGCCACGCTGTGTGACGCGCTCAAAGATGAGTTGCAGGGCCGGAATCTGGCCGCGCTCGATGCGGTCGCAACACAGGTTGGCCAGCGCGCGCGCTGCGTTGTGCGTGGCCAGCCGCTCGGCCAGGCGGCGCAGGTTCTCCACCAGCACCACCCGCAAGGTGGTGGGCAGGGCCCAGATCTCGGCCAGCCGCAATTCACGGCTCTCCTGGTAGGCGCACAGGTAGGGCTCGAGCAAGTCCTCGTCGCAAGCGCTGTCGGTGTGGGCCACGAAGGCCCAGGCCACACCATAGATGCGCGGCAGCCCGGCCAGCGGTTCGTCGCGCAGCAAGGGCAAGCTGCGGAAATAGCTGCGCGGCAAGCCCTCGTGGATGGCCAGCAATTGCGAGTCGATGAGGTGGAAGTTGTCCACCAGCCACAGTGCTGCCGGGCTCAGATCGTCGCCACCGCCGGCCTGCGCCAACAGCACCCGGTAGGCCTCACGCAGCATGTGGACATTGCCGCGCAGGCGCGGGAAGAAGCTCGCGCCGGCGCCGTCGGCGCGGCGCACCTCGTGGGTCAGCCCCAGGCTGCGGCCGTGCTGCGCGAAGCGCTGCGGCCCGAAGATCTCCGAGCGCACCGGCGCCAGCAGCGGTCCGCCATCAACGGCCAGCAGGCGCCGGTCCGCCGGCGCCAGATCGGGCGTCACATCTTGCGACCCAGTCAGCGCCATGCCCTAGGGCAAGACCAGCCACACCACCAGTGACCCAACCAGCGCGACGCCGGCAGTGACCGGCCGATCGACGACGAAGCTCACCGCCTGCCCGACGCCGTAGCGCAGCGCCAGCCAGCGGCCGCTGGCGGTTGAGCATTGCGCCTTGTGTTCGCCCAGGGTCGCCATGTCCATGGGCTTGGTGCACGGGCCCATGCCGTCGGACGAGGTGTCCCAGAAGTGAGGCGTCGCCATCACGCCGCCCACGCGCAGCGCGCCTGCAATGGGCGCACACGCGGGAAGACGGCCTGGCCGCAGCATGGAATTCGGGACATGGCGTGCTTTCGCTGGGTGGTGCGCGGCCATTTGGCCGGCATGACGACGTTTTTAGCGCCGCGCCGCCGCCGCGTCTGTGCGCTGTCGAACATGGCGGGGCGTGCTGCGCGACTGGTGCTCCGACAGCGGCATGCTTCCCTCGCCGGTCGCGTTGTCAGATGCAGCGCCAAGGTGGCCTGGCAGCGGCACATTGCAGCGCCGCCACGAAACACCCGGGCTGAACACCAGGGCGATCCTGCACGCCGCCTTGCTTGGGTGTGCTGTCGCACAGAACTCGACGGCGCGGCTGCATATCGTGACCGATCACCATCCCTGGCGACCCGGCCTGAAGGTCAATCGCTGAACCCAACGCCTCAAAGGACGCCATGCAAATCCTGCTTCACGCCGATCCGAATATCGATGGCGGCGCCGCCATGTCCGAACACCTGAACAAGGTTGTCATCGACGCGCTCGGGCGCTTTGGCGAAAGGGTGATCCGGGTCGAGGCCCACCTGTCCGACCAGAACGGCAAGACCAAGTCGGGTGACGACGACATCCGCTGCCTGCTCGAAGCCACGTTGGTCGGCGAACCCGCCATCGTCGTGAAGGCCCAGTCCGGCAACGCCCACCAAGCCATCGCCGAGGCCTTGCGCAAGCTCAAGCGCGCCATCGGCACCGCCATAGACAAGCATGACCCACAGCGTCAGTACGCCCATGAGGCTGCGCCGGAGCAGTCGACTTGAATGCGGCCGCTGTGCCGGGCCAGGTCGCCCACCATCGCCGCCGCCACCCCCGCGTGAAAGCAGAGGCGCTGTGATGAATCTGCGTGTGTTTGTGCTGGCCTTGATCCTTGCCTTTTCACTGCTGGCGCTGTTCGCGACGCTGAACTGGGCGGCGATGGCCGCGCCGACCACGCTGAACCTCGGCTATGGCGAAGTCAGCGCACCGCTGGGAACGGTGATGCTGATCGTCACAGCGGCGATCAGCAGCCTGTTCGTCGCCTTCATCGTCATCCAGCAGGCCGGTGTCATCCTGCAGGCACGGCGATTCGCGAAGGAACTGCAAGCGCAGCGTGAACTGGCGGACAAGGCCGAGGCATCTCGCTTCACCGACCTGAAGACATTCATGGAACTGGGACTGCGCAACATCGAAGCGCAGGGCATTGCCGCCAATCGCGACTTCACGAACCGCCTCGAACAGTCGGACCAAGGTTTGCAGGACCCCCCGCGTCAGAATAGTTGTCGCCTCCATAGACCAACCCAGGGGGCGGCGATGAAGGACGGACTTGGCTCGATACGGACAGACATTCAAGGACAGAGCGGTGGCGCGGTTGCTGCCGCCGGAGAGCGCAGCGATCGACGTGGTTGCGCGAGAGGTTGGGATCGGCGCGGATACGTTGGAGCGCTGGCGCGAGGATGCGCGGTCCAGGCCCGCCCGAGGGCGGGCCTGGACCGCGGCCGGCCGACTTGAGGCGGTGGTCACCACGGCGGCGATGAACGAGGCCGACAAGAGCGCATGGTGTCGCGCGAACGGCGCGTACCCCGAGGAGCTGGCCAAGTGGCGTGCGAGCGCCACGACAGCGCTGGCCGCGCCTGAGGAGCTGCGCGCCAGCCCGCAGGCCACGCGGCAGGACCGCAAGCGCATCAAGGAACTCGAGCGCGAGTTGCTGCGCAAGGACCGCGCGCTGGCCGAGACGGCGGCGCTGCTGGTGCTGTCAAAAAAAGTGCAGGCGATCTTCAACAAGGGAGAGGACGAATGACCGGCCTCGAGGATCGCCAATCCCTGTCCCAAGACATCGGCGTTGCACACGCCGCAGGTGCGCGGCTGCATATGGCCTGCGAGATCGCCGGCATCGACGTGCGCACCCTGCAGCGCTGGAAGGCCCACGAAGGCCTCGCGGTGGGCGATGGCAGGCCTGCCGCGGTGCGCCCGCTGCCCAGCCATGCCCTGAACAGTGCCGAGCGCGCTGAGCTCGTTCGCGTGGCCAACGAGCCGCGCTTCGCGGCCGTGCCGCCGGCGCGTATCGTGCCCATGCTGGCCGATGACGGCGTGTACCTGGCCAGCGAGTCCACCTTCAGCCGCGTGCTGCGCGATGAGGGGCAGGCCGCGCACCGCGGCCGAGCCAGGGAGCCCCGCGCCGTACGGCCGCCGACCACGCACGTGGCCACGGCGCCGCGACAGGTGTGGTGCTGGGACATGACCTACCTGCCCGCTGCTGTGATCGGCGTGTGGTTCCACCTGTACCTGATCCTGGACCTGTACAGCCGCAAGATCGTGGGCTGGGAAGTGCACGCCACGGACGACTCGGTGCACGCCGCGCACCTGGTGCGCCGCACCGCGCTGGCCGAGGGCATCGCAACGATGTCACCGAAGCCCGTGCTGCACGGCGACAACGGCTCCACGCTGAAGGCCACCACGGTGCTGGCGTTGCTGTACTGGCTGGGCGTGAAGCCGTCGTACTCGCGGCCTCGCGTGAGCGATGACAACGCCTACGCCGAGTCGTTGTTCCGAACCGCCAAGTACCGCCCCGAGTTCCCTGCCAAGGGCTTCGCCGACCTCGACGCCGCACGCACCTGGGCAGCTGAATTCGTGCGCTGGTACAACGATGAGCACCGTCACAGCGGCATCCGCTACGTCACCCCTGGGCAGCGGCATTGCGGCCACGATCACGCCATCCTGGCCGCTCGCCACAAGCTGTACCTCAAGGCCCGTGAGCGCAACCCGGCGCGCTGGTCCGGCGCGACACGCGACTGGACACCGACCGGCCCGGTCACCCTCAATCCCGAACGCGACTCGGTCGTCGCGGCGCACTCGACAGCAGACGATAGGCAGCCGCTGGCTGCATGAATGAGGCGACAACTACCTTGACGCGCGCCG
>JAUYAJ010000441.1 GCA_030693565.1 Rubrivivax sp. | reverse complement strand
CGCTTTCGGCACCATCGTGCTGCACGTCACGCCCGAAGCCGCCGCCGGTGGCCCGCTGGCGCTGGTGCAAAGTGGTGACCGCATCCGCTTGTCGGTACAGAATCGGCGCATCGACCTGCTGGTCGACGAGGCTGAGCTGGCACGCCGGCGCGCCGCGCTGGCGCCAGCGGCCGACAAGCCGACGCGCGGTTATGCCAAGCTCTACCAGGACCATGTCTTGCAGGCCGACGGCGGCTGCGACTTCGATTTCCTGCTCGGCCCTGCGCCCAAGGAGTGACCCATGCTGGTACGCAACATCCTCGAAGCCAAAGGCGCGGTGCTCTACACCGTGCACCCCGACGCCTTGCTGTCGGAATGCGTGATCACGATGGCCGACGAAGACGTCGGCTCGCTGGTGGTGATGGACGGCGCCAAGCTGGTCGGCATCGTCACCTTCCGCGAAGTCATCCGCGTGCTGGCGCGGCGGCAGAAAGAATTGCGCCAGGGGCCGACGCCGGCGGTGGCCGAACTCAAGGTGCGCGACGTCATGGCCACCGACCCGATCTGCGCCACGCTGGACACCGAACTGCATGATCTGCGCGCGCTGATGATCAAGCACCACCAGCGCTACCTGCCGGTGATGGACAACGACGTGCTCGCCGGCGTGGTGTCGTTCCACGACGTGGCCAAGAGCGTTTACGAACAGCAACTGTTCGAGAACAAGATGCTCAAGGCCTATATCCGCGACTGGCCGGAAGAGTCGGCCACCCCCTGAGCGCTGAACGGCGACCCGCCGGGTCGCTTCGTCCCCCACCACGTTTCGCCCACCCGAAGGCCTAGCCATGTCCGCACCCACCGTCCTTCAAGCCCGTGACGTGCAACCCTTTCAGCGCGGCGACGGCGTCATCACTACGCCGCTGATCACCCCCGAATCACGCCCCGGCGCCGCCTTCACCACCGGCCTGACTTCGTTCCCCGTCGGCCGCGCCGCGCCCATGCACAGCCACAACTGTGACGAGCAGGTCACCATCCTCGAAGGCCAGGCCGAGGTCGTGCTCGAAGACCGCCGGCTGCTGCTCGGGCCGATGGACACCACCTACATCCCGGCCAACCACTCGCACTGCTTCAACAACGTCGGCGAAGGCCGCTTGGTGATCCTGTGGATCTACGCCAGCGACCATGTGACGCGCACCTTCAGCGCCACCGGCCAGACCGTCGAGCATCTGTCGCAAGGCGACAAGGTCAATTGAGATGGGTACTGCTCGCACCGTCACCGCGCCGCAGCTGAGTGCCTTCATCGCCCGCGTGCTGCAAGCCGTGGGCATGCCGGCGCTTGACGCCGCCACCGTCGGCCGCCTGATGGCCGAGGCCGACTTGCGCGGTGCCGACACCCACGGCGTGTTCCGCCTGCCGGCCTATGTGCGCCGCATCCGCGCTGGCGGCATGAACCTGCAGCCGCGCATGCGCGTGGTCCGCGAACGCGCCGCCACCGCACTGCTCGACGGTGACAACGCCATGGGTCACCTGGTGATGCAGCGCGCCACCGAGATGGCGATCGAGAAGGCGCGCCGCACCGGTGTTGCCTGGGTCGGCGCGCGCATGAGCAACCACGCCGGCCCGGCCGGGCTGTATGCGCGCATGCCGCTGGCCCAAGGCATGGTCGGCGTCTACATCGCCGTTGGCAGCGCCAACCACCTGCCGCCCTGGGGCGGCATCGACATGTTGCTGTCGACCAACCCGATCGCCATCGCCGTGCCCGGCGGCGCGCGCCCGGCCATCGTGCTCGACATGGCGACCACCAACGCCGCCTACGGCAAGGTCAAGGTCAAGGCGATGAAGGGCGAGACCATGCCCGAGGGCTGGATGATCGACCGCCAAGGCCAGCCGCTGCTCGACCCGAAGCGCGCGTCAGAAGGTTTTCTGCTGCCGATCGGCGGCGCCAAGGGCTATGGCCTGGCGCTGATGTTCGGCATCCTCGCTGGCACACTGAACGGCGCCGCGATGGGCCGCGACGTCGTCGACTTCAACGCCGACTTCAAGAGCACGACCAACACCGGCCATGTGATCGCCGCCATCGACGTCAGCGCCTTCATGGCGCTGGACGAGTTCACGGCGCAGATCGACGAGCTGTGGCTGCAGATGAAGGGCAGCGCGCGGCTGCCCGGTGTCGACGACATCCGCCTGCCCGGCGAGCAGTCGCAGCTGACCTACGAGCAGCGCAGCGCGCACGGCGTGCCGGTGGGGCCGGAGCTGCAGGCAGCGCTCGATGCGCTGGCGGTCAGCGTCGGCGTCGCCGGCCTCGATTGACACGACCACCCGGAGACCCCCATGGGACTGAGATTTCTCGAGCATGTGCTGATCCTCACCCACGACCCCGACGCCACGCGCGACTGGTTCTGCGACAACCTGGGCATGCGCAGTGGCGACCACCCGGAGTTCGGCTTCCCGGTGCACTGGCTTTACATCGGCGAGCAAGACGTGCTGCACATCGGCAAGGCGCGCCATTCCAGCCACCAGGACAGCTACCTCAAGACGCCAAGCGACCAGGCCGGCGTCGACTACGCCGCCGCCGGCGCGCCCGGCTCGGGGCGCATCGACCACCTGTGCTTCAACTGCGAAGGCATCGAGGAGTTCATCGAACGCCTGGGCCGCAACGGTGTCGAGTTCAGCGAGCGCAAGGCGCACAACTCCAATCTGTACCAGCTGTTCATGCGCGAGCCGGTCAACGGCCTGAAGATCGAGCTCAACTTCGCCTGGCACGAAGCGGCGCGCATCGGCCGCGTGCCGGCCTGGACCGACGCCGGCGAAAACGCGGCAGCGACCGCGCGCGCCGACTGATCGCCCGACACGACAACCACAAGGAGGCAGATGATGGACAGAAGACAACTCTTGCAAGCCGGCGCCGGTTCGCTGGCACTGGCCGCGTGCGGCGGCGCCGCAGCGCAGGGCTACCCGAGCGGCCCGATCACCGTGATCCTGCCATTGCAGGCCGGCAGTGCGTCCGACGTTGCCGTGCGCAGCTTCAGCGAGCGCATGGGCGCGGTCGTCGGCGCCCCGCTGGTGGTCGAGAACGTCACCGGCGCGGCCGGGTTGATCGGCCTGGAGCGGCTGTCCAAGGCGCGACCCGACGGCCAGACGCTGGCGGCGCTGAACAACAGCATCATGACCATCCTGCCGCACCTGCAGCCGGGCAAGATGAAGGGTGACATGCGCACCGACTTCATCCCCATCGCCGGCATTGCCAACATCCCCACCTTCCTGGGCGTCAAGCGCGGCTCGCCGCTCAAGACCGTCAAGGACGTCGTGGCCTTTGCCAAGGCCAACCCCGACAAGCTGATGTATTCGAGCGGCGGCGTCGGCAGCCCGCAGCACCTGGCGACCGAGATGTTCGCGTCCTACAGCGGCATCAAGCTCTCGCACATTCCCTACAAGGGCGCCAGCCAGGCGGCGCTGGGTCTGGCTTCGGGCGAGGTCGATGTGATGATGATCGCGTTGTCGCTGGCCTTGCCTTTTCTGGGTGACGGCCGCGTCGAGCTGGTGGGCTATTGCGGCCCGGCCCGCCACCCGCAGTTTGGCGACCTGAAAACGCTGCAGGAGCAAGGCGTCAAGGACTACGACTACTCGTCGTGGATCGCCTTGTTCGCCCCCAAGGACACCCCGGCGGCGGTGGTCGAGACGCTGCGCAAACAAGCCGCCAGCGTCACCGGTGACCGCGGCCTGCACACCCAGCTGATCCGCTCGGGCATGGAGCCCTGGGAGCGCGACGCCCGCCAATTGCAGCGCGCCGTCGAGGAAGACCACCGGCGCTGGGAGCGCATCGTCAAGACCGCCAAGATCCAGGGCGCCTGATGGGGGAGCGAGGGATTCGCACCCGCCTGGGTGGCTATCAGGGGCCGGGGTCTATCCTGACCCAGGGATTGCAGCGCTTCGCCGAGCTGCTGCCGGCCCGCTTCGAGGTTTCCGTCGAAGCCGACGTGCCCGCCGCCGGCGCCACCGCGCGCTCGCTGTTCGACAGCGTGCAGGCCGGCAGCCGCGAGGTCTGTTATGTCTCGTCGGGCTATCTCAGCGCCCAGGTGCCCGAGCTGGTCGTGCTCGACCTGCCGTTCTCGGTCCACGACCGCGGCCTGGCCCTGCACACGCTGGACGGCCCGGCTGGCCGCCAACTGGCGCAGGCCGTGCGCCGAGGCACCGGGCTGCAGCTGCTGGGCTACTGGGACAACGGCTTTCGCCACCTCAGCAACGGCCGCCGCGCGATCCGCACGCCGGCTGACTGCCAAGGCCTGACGGTGCGCACGCTCGACAGCGCCGAGTACCGGGCAACGATGCAGGCGCTGGGCTTGAACGCCGTCACCACCGACGTGCGTGAACTGCGCCGCGCCGTGGCCAGCGGCGAGGTCGACGCGCAAGAGAACCCGCTCACCAACTTCGTCAACTTCGAGCTCTGGCGCCACCACGGCCATGTCAGCCTGACCGGCCACTTGTTCGCGGTCGCGTTGTTCGTCTGCCATGCCGACTGGTTCGACGCCCTCGGCGCCGAAGCGCAGCACGAACTGATGGCCGCGGCGGCTGCCGCCACCGCGCTCGAGCGCACGCTGGCGGTGCAGGAAGACATCACGGCGCGCGAGTTCCTGCGCAGCAGCACCGACGTCCAGGTGCTCGAGCCCGATCGGATCGACCTGGCGGCGATGCAGCGCTGCTGCGCGCCGCTGGTCAGCCAGTGGTCGGCGCGGCTGCCGCCAGAGCTGCTGGCCGCCTACCTGCAGCCACCCGGGTCAGGCACCGCCTGACCACAGCGCCTGCATCGCGGCGTCGAAGCGCGCCGCGATGGCGCTGCTTGTGGGCGCCACGCCGGCTTGCAGCCGCCACTGGCCGGCGACCATGACGTCGCGGAAAGGCCGTGCCGGCGCCGCGAACACCACGGCGTCGAGCAGGTGGTCGGCGGGCATGCCGCGCAGCGCGGCATCGTTCAAGTCCAGCACCAGCAAGTCGGCACGCGCGCCCGGCGCCAAGCCCCAGCGGGCAAAACCGGCGGCGGCGCCACCGCCCGCCAGCACGCGCTGCCACAGCCGCGCGGCGGT
>JAUYAJ010000437.1 GCA_030693565.1 Rubrivivax sp. | reverse complement strand
ATGGACCCAAGCAGGTGAATCCGCCTACGCAACGCTAGGGTGGACCTTGCTTGTTGGCTGTTGGTGGATTCTTCGTTCTCAATTCATCTGATTCGGTGACGACCTTTGATTCCAACAGGCTCCAGTTTGAGCGGATTGATCGGCAAGAAATTCACACTCGACCCAACTTTGGGGTGCTCTCCCGGCAATGCGAGGGATGGCGTGGTCCTGAAGGGTTACGGGGCCTCGCTGACCGAGTCAAATGGAACTGCCAAGCTCGAAAAGTGCGAGGCTGGCGCCGGCCTGTGGGTGCCGTATGCAGAAACCAAGGCCGTTGTGGGATACATGACTGGCAGCCAGATCTGGGTCGCGTCTGGCCCGTTCAGCGGGTGCCAGTTCGCCATCGTGAAAGGCGGTGGCTTGGTTTTTGCCGCGCACATCGCCCAGCAGTCGGGTTCTACCGGAGCAGAGGATTACGCTAAGTACCGGAGCGAATCTGGGTTGTCGGAGTGGTACATGAACAAGATCCCGATGCCGAACCAGATGGCGTTTTCATGCAGCTACGTTTTCGTACTCTGCGGAGACGGAGGCATCAACCACATGGCCCGTGTCGACGTCAACGTGACCACCATGGGCGGATCGAACGGCACGGTCACGAACGTCCACACGTTCAAGTAGCGATTGCCGACGCGCTTGATCGGCCAGCGCCACAGCGCGGTCGACCTCATGGCATTGCGGTCGGTGGTCAGCCCTTCATTCGGTGAGCCTGCAGCGCATCAGTACCCGCTCCAGTTCGGCACTTGCGACCCGGTTGGTCAATGCGATGTTGGCGGTTGACCGAACAGCGTGACGCAGGGGCCAGCACCTGATCTTGTTCACCGGCGGGCCACGCCGCCGGTTGCCGAGCGCCGGCTCGTGGCCGAACTGCGACAAGCCCAGCCCGCCTGCCCCCACACGCCCGAAACCTCCCCCCGCGAACGGGGGTGTTCGCAAGCGCCGCGGAATTGCGATGGCGGAACGGTGGCGCCATAGCCTGCACCCAGTCCAACCACCGAAAGACCGTGCCATGACGACCACCTTGCTTGCCGTTTCCCGGGGCCTGTTGATCACGGCGGCCGTTGCCGCCAGTCCGCTCGCCCAGGCCTACTTCGTGACGCCGTTTGTCCAGAACGGCGCCAGCTCCAGCAACGGCTTCGAAGAAAACGGCGCCACGCAGAAAAGCGTGAACATCGGCGACATCGCCAGCGCGTCGGTCGATCTGGCCGACGGCACGATCCGCAACTTCCTCGAGGTCACGGGGCCGGCGTGTTCGGCCAGTGGGCCGGCGTCATGGGCGATCGGCTGACGTTTTCCGGCGCCCAGGGCGCAAGCCTGAACTTCAGCTTCAACTTCGACGGCTCGCTGGTTTCGCCGGCGCAGACCTACCCGGCGTCGTTGCTGCAGATCGGGGTCATCGCCAACCTGCGCGTCTTCGACTCCGGCGCTGGTGCAACATCGTCCAACTTCGCCGCGCTCGCCGGTGCGTTGGCCTCGGACACCCGGTTTCTGCAGTTCGACAACCCGACCACCGCCCTCGACGAGCTCATCAACGAAGCCCTGGCCGGCAGTTTCGTGGTCGGCAACGCCGGCCCCTTGGCGCTGGACGTGTTTGCCAGCCTGTCGATCTTCGTTTCCACCAACGACAACCCGGGCACCATCACGATGGACTTCCTGAACATCGGCACCTTCGGCCTGCAGGTCGATTCCGGGGTCACGGTTTCGTCAGCCTCGGTTGTGTTCCCGGGCAGCCAGGCCGCGGCCGTGCCCGAGCCGACCACCTGCGCGCTGTTCGGCCTGGGCTTGCTGGGGCTGGCGCTGCCGTCGCGCCGCCGCGCCTAAAGCCAGAGGATCTGCTTGCGGTAGTCCAGGTCGGTCAGCAGCGGCTCGGCCGGGCCGCTGTGGAAGACGGCACCATGCTCGAGCGCGAACACGCGGTCGGCCAGCGCCAGCACCAGGTCCAGGTTGTGTTCGACGATCAGGATCGGCACTTGCTGGCGCAGCTGGTCGAACACCGTGAACAGCTCTTGCACCACGGTGGGCGCCAGGCCTTCGAAGGGCTCGTCCAGCAGCAGCAGCTTGACGTTGCCCGACAGCGCGCGCGCCACCGCCACCATCTGCTGCTCGCCGCCCGACAGGTAGTCGGCAGCGACGTTCATGCGCTCTTTCAGGCGCGGGAAGAAGTCGAGGATCTTGGCTTCGTCCCAGACCACACCGTCTTTGCCGTCGGTGCGCCGCGCCAGCCGGCCCAGCGCCAGGTTCTCGGCCACCGTCATGCCCGAGAACAGCCCGCGGCCTTGCGGCACATAGCCGATGCCCAGGCGGGCGATGTCGGGCGCGGCCATGCCGGCGATGTCGCGGCCGTCGAAGACGATGCTGCCGCTGGCCGGCTTGACCAGCCCGGTCAGCGTCTTCAGCAGCGTCGACTTGCCGGCGCCGTTGCGGCCCAGCAAGGCCACCACTTCGCCTGGGCGCACGTCGAGCGTGGCGTCGTTCAGGATGTGGCTCTTGCCGTAATAGGCGTTCACGCCTTCGAAGCGCAGCAATGGCGCGCGCTCGGCGGCTGCCGCCGCGGCGGTCATGCGCCCGGTCACCGGCGGTGTGCCCGAGCCGGTGTAGACCTCCTGCACGCGGCGGTCGCTGCGCACTTCGTCGGGCGTGCCAGACATCAGCACCTCGCCCTGGTTCATCACCGTGACACGCTGCGAGAGGTCGAGCACGCGGTCGATGTCGTGTTCGACGATCAGCACCGGGATCTGGCTGGACACCGTGCGCACCAGCCTGGAGACACGTTCGCGCTCGGCCGCAGCCAGGCCGGCGAGCGGCTCGTCCAGCAACAGCACCAGCGGTTTCGAACCCAGCGCGATGCCCAGGTCCACCAGGCGCTGGCCGCCGTAAGACAGCTCGGCGCCTTCGGTGGCCTCGATGCCTTCGAGGCCCAGGAACTTGATCAGCTCGGCGGTCTCGGCGTGAATCTGCGGGTAGCTGTCGATGTCGCGCCAGGCGTTGAAGCGCGCCGCGTGGCGCGCCTGCAGCGACAGCCGCAGGTTCTCGTAGATCGACAAGCCTTTGAACAGGTTGGTGATCTGGAACGAGCGCGCCAGGCCTTGCTGGCAGATCTGCGCCGGCGCCAGCTGGTGGATGGCGCGTCCGTGCAGCGTCACCGAGCCTTTGTCGGGCGTGAACAGGCCCGAGACCAGGTTGAAGGTGGTCGTCTTGCCGGCGCCGTTGGGGCCGATCAAGGCGTGGATCTGGCCGGCGTCCACCGTCAGCGAGGTGTCGATGACGGCGCGGATGCCGCCGAAGCGTTTGTCCACGCCTTTGACTTCCAGCACCGCGCCCGGGCGCGACGCCGGCTGCAGGAAGGCGGGCAACGGCAGGCCTTCGTAGATCTTGCGCTGGCTCATCGCCGCGCCGGTCTCGGCCGGCGGCCGCCAGCGCCGCTGCAGCAGCTGCCAGATGCCGACCAGGCCGTTCGGCGAGAAGAGCACGAAGCCGACGAAGATGATGCCGAACCAGAGCAGCCAGTTGTCGGTGTAGATCGAGAACAGCTCGCGGAACAGCAGGAAGAACAGCGCGCCCAGCGCCGGGCCGAGCAAGCTGCGCATGCCGCCGATGACCACGATGGCCAGCATCTCGCCCGAGAAAGCCACCGTGGTCGACTCGGCCGCCGCCAGCCGGTGCAGGAACACCAGCAAGGCGCCGGCCAGCCCGGTGACCACCGCCGAAAGCACGAAGGCCGCGAGCTTGTAGCGGTTGGTGTCGTAGCCCTGGAAGCTGGCGCGCTGTTCGTTTTCGCGGATCGCCACCAGCACATGGCCGAAGGGCGAGCGCAACACACGATGCAGCGCGTAGAGCACGGCGAAGGCGATCAGGGCGACGACGATGTAGAAGTTCAGGTGATCATCAAGGTCGAAGCCGGCCCAGCCGCGGCGCTCGATGCCGCCCAGCCCGCCTTCGCCGCCGGTCAGCGCCGTCCAGCGGAACGCGATGGCGAAGGTCAGCGCCGACAGTGCCAGCGTCAGCAGCGAAAAGTAGACGCCGCGCCGGCGCAGGATCAGCACCCCCACGGCCAATGCCAGCAGCGTCGTGAAGGCGATCGAGAACAGCAGCGGCAGCGCGATCGATCCCTTGAACCAGTGCAGCTGCGCCAGTGCCGCCGCATAGCCGCCAATGCCGAACCAGGCGCTGTGGCCGAAGGACACCAGGCCGGTGGTGCCCACGAGCAGGTTCAGCCCCATCGCCGCCATCGCCAGGATGACGACGACGGTGGCGTTGTCCAGCGTCAGGCCGATGGCTTGCAAGCCGACGGGCAGCAAGATCAGTGCGGCGGCGCCGATCCACAGCGCGCGGTGTTTTGGATCGAGAAGATTCATGCTCATTCGAAGCGTTCGATGCGTTCGCCGAGCAGGCCGCGCGGACGCAGCATCAGCACCAGGAACATCAGCACGTACATCGAGGCCTCGCCGGCGGCGGGCTCGAAATGGATGGTGATGCCGCGCACCACGCCGACCAGCAGCGCCGCCAGCACCACGCCCCAGAAGCTGCCCAGGCCGCCGATGACGACGACGACGAAGGCCACCGTCATGATCTCGGTGCCCATCGCCGGGTGCACGATGGTGATGGGGCCGAAGAGCGCGCCGCCAAGCGCGGCACTGGCCACGCCGAGCACGACGACGGCGGTCATGTAAGGCTGCAACCGGATGCCCAGCACCGCCACCATGTCGGGCTTTTGCACGCCGGCGCGCACGACGCGGCCGAACGCCGTCTTGTGCAGCAGCAGCCACAGGCCGATCATGACGACGAAGACGATGGCCAGCATCAGCAGCCGGTAGCGCGAGAACATGAACTCGCCGGCCATCACGCTGCCCTTGAACTCGGGCGGCATCGTCGACGGCAGCGGCGCCGCGCCCCAGATCAGGCGGATCGCCTGTTCAGCCACCATCGCCAGCCCGAAGGTGACGAGCAGGCTGAGGATGGGGTCGGCGCTGTAGAAGCGGCGCAGCAGGAAGCGCTCGAAGGCAATGCCGAGCAAGCCCACCAGCAGCGGCGAGATGACGACGCCGGCGCCAAAGCCCAGGTGGCGGCCGACCGCCAGCGACAGGTAGGCGCCGAGCGCGTAGAACGCGCCGTGGGCGAGATTGACGACGCCGCCGACGCTGAAGATCAGCGACAGCCCGAGCGCGAGCAGCAGGTAATAGCCCCCGAGCACGAGGCCGTTGACGACCTGCTCGAGCAGAAAGACGATTTGCATCAGTTCAAGTCAGTGGCGAAGGGCTCAAGGGCCGCCTGGCTGTCGGGGCTGGGGCGGATCCAGAAGGCCGCGCCGTGCAGTGCAGACGGCAAGACCCAGCGGACGCCGTGGAACCGGCTTCGCCGGGCCACTGGCGTCGCCCCCCCCCCGGGGGGGAGCGCCGCAGGCGCTTCGGGGGGGATCACATCACGCAGGTGTTCTCGGCCTTGGTCGGCGCCAGCAGTTCCAGCGGCTGGTTGGGTGCCGGCACGGCGTCACCGAACTTCAGGAAGTCCCACTTGTCCTTGGCCTGGCCCTTGGCCTTGACGCTGAACGGGTAGGCCTCTTGCATCAGCTGGTGGTCCCAGCTGCGGAAGTAGCCTTTGCGCGCCTTCAGCAGGTCGAACTGGGCTTCGGTCTCGAAGTAGGCGATCAGCTTTTCGGTGTCGGTCGACTTGGTCTCGGTCATTGCCTGCGCCATGATCTTCATCGACACATAGGAGATCCAGGCATGGTTCTCCGGCGGCCGGTTGTGCTTCTTCATGTAGGCGGCGACGAAGGCGCGCGAACCCGGGGTCTGCAGTTCGTGGTGCCAGACGGTGGGCCAGATGCCGCCCAGGTTGCCTTCGCCAGCGGCCCAGGCGTCGGCGGTGTTGAGGTTGAAGCCGACCACCGGGAAGGGCAGGCCGAATTCCGAGTACTGCTTGACGAAGTTGGTCACCTGGTTGCCGGCCAGGTTGGTCGAGACGATGTCGGGCCGGGCCTGGCGGATCTTGATCAGGTAGGGGCTGAAGTCGGTGACGTCGGTGGCGACCAGTTCGTCGCCGATCAGGTTGCCGCCGTTGGCGCCGAAGAACTTCTTCGCCGCCTTCGACAAGTCGTGGCCGAACAGGTAGTCGGCGGTCAGGCTGAAGATCTTCTTGCCCTGCACCAGCTTGTCGCGCACGAGCGCCTGGCCGACGGCGTTGACCATCACCGTGACCGGGATGTCGACGTGGAAGGTGTAGCGGTTGCAGTCCTTGCCGCGCAGAACGTCGGAGCGCGCGCCAATGCTCATGAAGAGCTTCTTGTTGCGCGCCGCCACCTGCGAGATCGTCAGCGCCGAGGCCGAGCTGATCTCGCCCATCAGCACGGCGACGCCGTCGCGTTCGATCATGCGCTGGGCCTTGCTCGACGCCACTTGCGGGTTGACCGAGTCTTCGCTCATCAGATCGAGCTGGCGCCCGAGCACGCCGCCGGCGGCGTTGATCTCTTCGACCGCCATCTGGATGCCGCTGGCCGCATGGATGCCCAGTGCGCCCAGGAAACCGGTCTGCGGCGTCAGGTGACCGATCTTGATCGGGCCGGCCTGGGCCTGCACCAGCGCGGGCAGGCCCAGCGCCGACAAGCCCGCCAGGCTGGCGCCCGACTTGAGCAGCTGGCGGCGCCGGTTCGAGGGCTGCAGCGGATGGGTCGTGGGCAGATCGTTCTTCATGCGTGTCTCCTCGTTGTGGCGGGGCGTGTGGTTCAGTCGACCTGGATGCGGGCGGCGCTGATGACGCGGCTCCAGCGCGCCGCTTCGGCGGCGTTGCGCCGCGCGGCGTCGTCGAGCGAGCCGCCCAGCGGCGTCACGCCCAGCGCTTCAAAGCGCTGCGCCAGGTCGGGCGAGCGCAGTGCGGTGTTGATGTCGGCATTGAGCTTGCGCAGCACCTCGGCCGGCACGCCTTTGGGCGCCGACACCGTGTACCAGGGCTCGGCCGCGTAGCCGGGCAGCACGCTCTCGGCGATGGTCGGGACGTCGGGCAGGCTGGCATTGCGCGCCCGGCCGGTGACGCCCAGCGCGCGCACTTTGCCGCTCTTGATGTGCGGCAAGGCGGTGGCGATGTTCTCGAACATCAGCTGCACCTGGCCGCCCAGCAGGTCGGCCATCGCCGGCGAGCTGCCTTTGTAGGGCACGTGGACGATGTCGGTGCCGCTCATGTGTTTGAACAGCTCGGTGGCCATGTGGATCGCCGAGCCGTTTCCGGCCGACGCGTAGTTCAGCTTGCCCGGCTGCGCTTTGGCCAGCGCCATGAACTCGGCCATCGAATTGGCCGCCACCGAGGGGTGGACGATGAGCACGCCGGCGCTCTCGGCCACCAGCGCCACCGCTTGGAGGTCGGTCACCGGGTCGTACTTCAGGCCTTTGTACATCGACGCTGCGCCGTTGTGGGCGATGGTGGCCAGCACCAGCGTGTAGCCGTCGGCGGGCGACTTGGCGACTTGCTCGCCGCCGACATGGCCGCCGGCGCCGGCGCGGTTCTCGACCACCACGGTCTGCTTGTACTGCGCGCCCAGCTTGTCGGCGATGAGCCGGCCCAGCAGGTCGGCAATGCCGCCGGCCGAGTAGGGCACGACGAGCTTGATCGGCTTGGCCGGGAAGGCGTCGGCCTGGGCCGCGGCGGGGCCTGCCATCAGTGTGGAGATGGCAGCGAACAAGGTGGCGATGAGTGCGAGTCGGGATGTCATCAGAGTTCCTGGGTACGGCGGGGGTGCGGTCAGTCGAGCTGCAGCTTGGCCGCTTCGATGACCTTGTTCCACTTGATCGTCTCGCTGGCGAAGAAGCTGGCGGCTTCGGCCGGCGTGTTGAGCACGCTGCGCACGCCGCTGGCGTCGAAGCGGGCTTGAGCCGCCGGCGTCGACAGCGCGCGCTTGACGTCTTGCTGGATCTTCTCGACCAGTGCGGTGGGCACGCCGCGCGGCGCCGCCAGCGTCCACCACGAGGTGGCGGCATAGCCGGGCACGCCGGCTTCGGCCAGCGTGGGCACGTCGGGCAAGGTGGGCTCGCGCGCCGGCCCGGTGACCGCCAGCGCGCGCAGTTTGCCGCTCTGGATGTGGACCATGCCCGAGCCGATGTTCTCGAACATGACACCGATCTGGCCGCCGATGAGGTCGATCAGCGCCGGCCCGCTGCCTTTGTAGGGCACGTGGTTCAGGCGCACGCCGCTCATCAGCTCGAACAGCGCCGTCACCATGTGGATCGACGAGCCCGGGCCCGCCGATCCATAGGCCAGCTTGCCGGGGTTGGCGCGCGCATCGGCGAGCAGGTCAGCGAATGTCTTGTAGGGCGAGGCCGCCGGCACCAGCACGACGTTGGCCGCTTCGGCCAGGATGGTCACCGGCCGCAGGTCGTTGGCGGGGCTGTAGCTGAGCTTCTTGTAGCTGGCGTGGGCAGCGTGAATGCCGATCGTGCCCACCACCAGCGTGTAGCCGTCGGCGGCCGCCTGCGCGGTTTGCTGGGCGCCGATGTGGCCGCTGGCGCCGGGCTTGTTGTCGACGATCACTTGCTGGCCATAAGCCTGGCTCAGTGGCTCGGCCAGCAGCCGGCCCAGGATGTCGGCGATGCCGGCGGGCGCGAATGGCACCACCAGGCGGATCGGCTTGTTCGGGAAAGCCTGGGCAAAGGCGGGCTGCCAGGCCAGCGCGGCCGCGGCCGGCAAGGTGGCGATCAGGGTGCGACGGCGCATGGGGCGTGGTCCTTCAAGGTGGTGAGGGTGCGCTGCGCGTACGGCAGGTCCCAGAGCGGGGCATTGCTGCGGTCGACGATGGCCACCGGCAGTTCGATCTCGGCCGGCACGGCCTGGCCGCGCAGGTGGCGGATCGCACATTCGGTGGCCAGATGGCACATCAGCATGGCGTTGAAGTCGGCAGTGGCCAGCATCGCGCCGCTGCGGATGGCATCGATCGCCTGCGGAATGGCATTGACGCCGACGACGGCCGTGCTGCGCCCGGCGGCCTGCAAGGCGTCGAGCACGCCGATGGCCATGATGTCGTTGGCAGCGAGCACGCCGTCGATGCGCGGCTGTTCGGCCAGCAGCGCCGCAAAAGCCTGGCGCGCCGGTTCGCGCTGGTAGCCGCCGCTGCAGCGGCCGATGATGCGGATGCCCGGGTGGCGGGCGGTGGCAGCGTCGAAAGCCTGGACGCGCTCGATGCTGGTCACCGAATCGGCCGGCCCTTCGACGATGACGACATCGCCGCGGCCTTGCAGGTGCGCGAACAAGTGTTCGGCGATGTTGGCCGCCAGCGCGCCGTCGGCCGAGCCGACATAAGACAGGCACTGGCCTGGCTTCATCCGGTTGACGAAGCCGAACACCGGGATGCCGGCGGCGTGGATGCTGGCGATGGCGGCGTCGAGCTTGCTGGCGTGCACGGGCGTGAAGACGACGGCGTCGGGCGCGCCGGCCAGCGCCAGGCGGACGAGCTCGATCTGCTGGTCGGCGTCGTCGGCCAGCGTGGGCACGAAGTGCTCCACCGTGGCACCGAAGGCGGCCGCCGCACGCTCGGCACCGAGCCGCGCCGCGGCGTAGGCGGGGTTGCTCAGGTTCTTGGTGAATACGGCAATCTTCATGGGGCAGGACCATGCTATGCGGCGCAGGGCAGGTGGAAAACTACCGATTTCCTGCAGCCGCTATAACAAGCACCTATCGCTCGCGCGCTGCGCGCCGCTGTTCTGTACTTTTCCATTGATGCCGGCATGTCGTCCACGCACCGGCCGGGAGCCCGCCGGCGGCGTTCGCCACGGGACAACCCGCCCCCGTAGCCAAGCAGGCAAGTTCTGGGGGCCTGCCGTCGGGCGCAGGGCCGAGCGGTAGCTTGCGACCACTACGGTCGTAGCCGCCTACGAATGCGTCGCCGAGAAGCTGCCATTCGAAGGGGTTCGAGGTCCTCGAACCTGGTGATGTCGGAATCAATCATGCGTCAACCCTCGCCTATGGCGGGTCGTTCCCCAGATTGTTCGCAGGGAGGCGTTGCCAGTGGCCGCGAGAGCTTGTCGGGCGTGTCGAAATGTAGTAACGTGCCTACAATGCATCGCAGCATGTGAGGAGCTCGCGCGTGACCATCACCACCGTTTCCAGCCGAGAGTTCAACCAGGACGCCAGCGGTGCAAAGCGGGCTGCCAGCAAAGGCCCGGTCGTCATTACGGATCGCGGTCGCCCCGCGCATGTGTTGTTGACCATCGAGGCCTACCAAAAACTCACTCAGAAGACGGCCAGCATCGCCGACCTGCTGGCCATGCCCGGTGTAGCCGACATCGCCTTTGAAGCCCCGCGTTTGGGCCGCATAGCCCGGCCAGCCGATCTGAGCTGATGTTTGTCCTCGACACCAACGTTGTCTCGGAACTGCGCAAGGCCAAGGCTGGCAAGGCCGATCGGAACGTGGCAGCGTGGGCCTCTGGAGTGCCCGCCGATGCGCTCTTTGTCTCGGCCATCACCATCCTGGAACTAGAAACTGGCGTGCTGCTGGTGCAACGCCGCGACCCCAAACAGGGCGCCTTGCTCAGGACTTGGCTGGATCAGCATGTGTTGACTGCATTTTCGGGCCGCGTGCTGCCAGTGGACATTGCCGTGGCGCAGCGGTGTGCAGCCCTGCAAGTGCCCGACCCGCGATCCGAGCGCGATGCATTGATGGCCGCTACCGCGATGGTCCACAGCATGATCGTGGTCACCCGCAATGTGGCCGACTTCACAGCGACCGGAGTGCCCTTGATCAACCCATGGGACACCGTGGCGCGGCCAGGCGGGCGCGGAGCACGCTGATTTTCAAAGTCGGTGAATCACAGAAGACCGGCCGGTCGTGACCGTCGCGTCATGGCCGGCAGTGTGAGGTCGACGCGCGTTGAAGCGCACGCCGCCCTGCGCCAACAGGTGCCAAGACTTCGAACGCACGACACCCGCTCGAGCTGCCAACCGCGCCACCGCCGCTCGGCGGGGTGGCGCTGGCCCCGCTCACTCGATCGAAATACCAGCCGACTTGACGACCTTGCCCAGGCGTTCGATCTCGGCGGCGATGAAGCGGTCGAACTCGGCCGGCGTGTTCGGCGACGCCACCACGCCCTGGTCGGCCAGTGCCTTGGCAACATCGGGCAGGCGCAGGATGCGGCCGACTTCGCGCGAGATCTGCTCGACCACCGGCCTCGGTGTCTTCGCCGGCGCCATCATGCCGTACCAGTGGTCGTAGACGACGCCGGGCACGGTGTCGCCGATCACCGGCACCTCGGGCATCAGCGGCGCCCGCTGCGCGGTGCTCACAGCCAGCGGAATCAGCCGGCCGTCGCGGATGAAGGGCAGCGTCAGCCCGAGCGGCGACCAGTAATAGGCCGAGCGCCCGGCGGTGGTGTCGACCAGCGCTTCGCCGGTGCCTTTGTAGGGTACGTGAACGATGTCGAGCTTGGCCGCGCCCTTGAACATCTCGCCGTTGAAGTGGGTGCCGCTGCCGATGCCGGCCGAGGCGAAGTTGAAATGCCCCGGCTTGCTGCGCACCAGGGCCAGCAACTCGGCCGCCGTCTTCACACCCAGCGAGGGCGCCACCACCAGGACGTTGGGCACGCTGGTGGCAAAGGTGACGCCGACGAAGTCGCGCATCGTGTCGTAAGGCAGCTTGGGGTAGAGCGTCTGGTTGATGGCGTGCGAGGCCGACGTGAACAGCAGCACATGGCCGTCGGCGTCGGCCGTGGCGACGCCGCGGCTGCCCACGGTGCCGCCGGCACCGGCGCGGTTGTCGACCAGTACCGTCTGGCCCCAGCTCTCTTGCAGCTTGCGGGCGATCTCGCGCGCCACCAGGTCGACCTGGCTGCCGGGCGTGAAGGGCACGACGATGCGCACCGTCTTGGTGGGGAACTTGTCCTGCGCCGTGGCGCTGAAGGTGCTGGCGGCGCCGATCAGCGCCAGGCTCAGCCATTGAAAGAAGCGACGGTTCATGGTTCGGGTCTCCTGCGGGTTTTTGGGGTGGGTTCAGGCCAGGGCGGCGATGCCTGCCAGGGCGATCTGGCAGTCCTGGGTCGACAGCACGCCGGAAACGCCGATGCCGCCGACGACGGCGCCGCTGAGCACCAACGGAAAGCCGCCGGCCAGCGGCGTGACGCCGGGCACGGCCAGAAAGCGCAGGCCTTCGCCGCCGGCGGCGATGCCGTCCTGGAACATCTGCGTCGGGCGGCGGAAGTTCACCGCCGTCAGCGCCTTGCCGGTGGCGATGGCCATGCTGGAGTGCTGGGTGTTGTCGAGCTTGAGCGCCAGCACGATGTCGGCGGCGGCATCGGCAACGACGATGGCCACCGGCCAGCCGTGGCGCAGCGCCTCGGCCACGGCGGCCTGGACGATGGCCTTGGCTTGCTGCAGCGTCAGCGGCGCGCCGTAAGGCAGGGGGCGGTCGAGCGCGGGCGTCGGGCTGCTCATCGGGCTGTGTTCTCCAGGGTGACCAGCGCCCGGCATGGGCGCGTCGCGGCCCAGGACCGCCGGGTCGGCTGGCCGGCAATGTAGGGCGGCGCTGGGGCGGCGAAAACTACCGAATTCCTTCAGCCGCTATAAGCCGCGCCGCTAGCCCTCACCGGGTTGGCTATAAGCCGGCGCGATAGGCGCCTTCGGAAATCGGTAGTTCCCCTGGGGGCGCACAGTTCATAGACTGGCGGTCCACCGCAGGCCAGGACGCCATGACCACTTCCCCATCGCAGACGCGTGAAGCCTTCGTCAGCCACATCGCCGACATCCCCTGGCAGGAGTTCCCCGGCCACTTCGGCGGCGCCTTGTCGAAGGCGCTGGTGGCGCCGGCGAACTGTGGCTCGCGCCACATCGACCACCGTATCTCCTGCTACCAGCCGATGGCCCATGTGGCCGAGCATGTGCACCGGGTGCAGGAGCAGGTCTACCACGTGCTCGAAGGCGAAGGCCTGCTGACGCTGGACGAGCGCCGGGTGCTGATGCGCAAGCACGACTATGTGTTCGTGCCGCCGGGCGTGCGCCACAGCTTCACCAACAACGGCCTGGTGCCGCTGGTCTTCCTGGTCGTCACCTCGCCGGTCGAAGACGGCGAAGCGCCGGTCTGAGGAGCGATCGACGATGAAGAACGACGTCTCCGTGGTCCAGTCGCGGCTGCTGATCGCCGGCGCCTGGGTCGACGGCGCCGAGCGCCAGGCCGTGCTCGACAAATTCCACCTCGCGCCCTGCGGTGAGCTGCACCTGCCGTCGCGTGAGCAAGTCAAGCAGGCGGTGACGGCGGCGCATGCGGCATACCGCGCCAGCCGGCTGACGCCCTTCGAGCGTGGCCAGATCCTCGACCGCGCCGCCGCCTTGCTCGAGCAGCGCGCCGACGAACTGGTGCGCGCGCTGCAGCGCGAGGCCGGCTTCACCGCCGCCGATGCCGGCGGCGAGCTCAAGCGCTGTCTGATCACCTTCAAGCTGTCGGCCGAAGAGGCGCGGCGCTTCGCCGGTGATGTGGTGCCGCTGGAAGGCGCGCCGCAGCAAGCCGGGCGCTTCGGCTTCACGCTGCGCGTGCCGCTCGGCGTGGTGTGCGCGATCACGCCCTTCAACGCGCCGCTGAACACCGTGGCCCACAAGGTGGCGCCGGCGCTGGCAGCGGGCAACGCGGTCGTGCTCAAGCCCTCGGCGCACACGCCGACGGCAGCCAACGTGATGGCCGAGGTGCTGCTGGCCGCTGGCCTGCCGCCGGGGCTGATGTCGGTGCTGCATGGCGGCGCCGAAGTGGCGCAGTGGCTGCTCGACGAACCGCTGGTGCGCTTTTACGCCTTCACCGGCAGCACCGAGGCGGGCCGGGCGATCCAGCAGCGCGCCGGTTTGCGGCGCACGCAGATGGAGCTGGGCAGCATCGCCTTCACCGTGCTCGCCGACGACGCCGACCTCGACGCCGCGCTGCCCAAGCTCATCAACGCCGGCTACCGCAAGGCCGGCCAGGTCTGCACCTCGGTGCAGGTGTTGCTGGTGCACAGCGCCATCCGGGCCGAGGTCGAAGAGCGGCTCGCGGCGCTGGTGCAGGCGCTGCCTTTCGGCGACCCCAGCCAGCCCGGCTGCGTGGTCGGCCCGGTGATCAGCGAAGCGGCGGCGCAGCGCATCGAGCGCTGGATCGACGACGCGCTGGCCCAGGGCGCGCAGCGCCTGGCCGGCGGCCCGCGGCGCGGCGCGGTGATCCCGCCGACGCTGCTGACCAATGTCGACGACCGCATGCCGGTGTGCTGCCAGGAGATCTTCGGCCCGGTGGTGTCGATCGTGCCGTTCGCGACGCTGGACGACGCCATCGCGCGCATCAACGCCACCCCCTACGGCCTGGCCACGGGGCTGTTCACCAACCGGCTCGGTGACGCTTTCCGGGCGGCGCGCGAGCTGGAGGTGGGCGGCGTGCACATCAACGAGACTTCGAGCTCACGCGTCGACGTCATGCCCTACGGTGGCAGCAAAGACAGCGGCTTCGGCCGCGAAGGCCCCTACCATGCCGTGCGCGAAATGAGCGAAGAGCGCATGGTCACCATCACCGCCTGAACCCTGAAGATGAAACCGACGACGAACGCCATGCCGGGAGCGACCCCATGCCGCTGATGAAGGGGGGCGAGGTCATTGCCCAGACCCTGGTGCAGGAAAAGGTGCCTTATGTGTTCGGCATCTGCGGTCATGGCAACGTGGGCATCCTCGACGCGCTCTACGACGTGCGCGACAAGCTGCAGCTGATCTCGCCGCGCCACGAGCAATGCGCCGGCCACATGGCCGACGCCTACTACCGCGTCAAGCACCGGCCGGTGGTCACGCTGACCAGCACCGGGCCGGGATCGGCCAACCTGGTGATGTCGCTGGCCACCGCGCTGTCGGACTCGTCGGCCTTCATGGCGATCACCGCCAACGTGCCCACCAGCCAGCACAACCGCGCGCCCTTCCAGGAGCTCTACAAACACAACCAGGCCGACTTCGCCCAGGTGCTGCGGCCGGTGGTCAAGCGCAGCTTCCAGCCGACGCGCGTGGACATGCTGCCGCTGGCATTGCGCCAAGGCCTGGACACCATGGTCACCGGCCGGCCCGGCCCGGTGAACCTGGACATCCCGTACAACGTGTTCCAGGAGGAGGCCGATGTCGAGCTGCCGGCGGCTTCGCAGCTCGACCGGCCGCACCGCCCGGGCGCCAGCGACGCCGACATCGCCGCCGCACTCGACCTGCTGGCCGCGGCGCAGCAGCCGGCGCTGTTCATCGGCCATGGCGCCACGCTGTCCGAAGCCGGGCCCGAGATCACCGAACTGGCGCAGCGGCTGGGCATCCCGGTCATCACCTCGCCCAACGGCATGGGCTGCATCGCCGGCACCGACCCGTTGGCGCTGGGCTTCATCGGCCGCAATGGCGCCTACCCGGCGAACCAGGCCGGGCGTTTTGCCGACCTGGTGATCACGCTGGGCACGCGCTTCGACGACCGTTCGTCGTCGAGCTGGCAGCCCGGCTATTCGTGGAACTTCCCCAAGAGCCAGCTGCTGCATGTCGACATCGACCCGCAGGAACTGGGCCGCAACTACCCGCCCACGCTGGGCATCATCGCCGACGTCAAGACCTTCACCCGCCAGCTGCTCAACGCACTCGATGCACGGCCGGCCATCAGCGCCCAGCGCTACGCACCCTGGGGCGAGCAGGTGCGCGGCTGGCAGGTCGAGTGGGAAGCCTTTGTGCGCCCGCACTTCGAGGATTCGACCAGCCCGCTGCGGCCCGAGTTCGTCGTCGGCACGCTGCAAAAACTGCTGCCGGGTGACGTCATCCTGGCGCTGGACTCGGGCGTGCACCACAACTGGTTCATGCAGTTCTGGCAGGCCAAGCGCAGCCAGAGCATGCTCAACAGCTGGGGTTACTCGAGCATGGGCTTTGGCGTCTGCGGCGCGCTGGGTGCCCAGTTGGCCGCGCCCGACCGGCCGGTGGTGGCGGTGGTCGGCGACGGCGGCTTCACGATGGCGCCCTATGTGCTATGCACCGCGGTCGAATACAACCTGCCAGTGATCTGGGTGGTGTGGAACAACTTCGCCTGGGGCGCGATCCGCGACCTGCAATACGGCTTGTTCGACGGCCGCGAGATCGGCACCGCGTTCTACAACGGCCAGACCGGCGCGCCTTACAACCCCGACTTCGCTGCCTGGGCGCGCGCCTGCGGCGCCGACGGCATGACGGTCAAGCGGCCGCAAGACCTGGCCGCCGCGATCGAGCTGGCGCTGAAGAACAAGCGCCCCTGCGTCATCGACGTCCATGTCGACGCTGACGTGCGGCCACCGTCCACCGGCACCTGGCAGCTGCCGCCGATCCCGTACAAAGAGCCGATCTTCGGCAAGGCCCATGTCGCCTGACGCCCTCTCACTTCAAGGAACAGCTCCATGAGCAAGCGACCCCTGGCCATCGTCTTCGGTGGATCACGCGGCATTGGCGCAGCCTGCGTCGAGACCTTGCTGCGCGACGGCTTCGACGTCGCCTACACCGCGACCACGGCGACCCAGCCACTGGCCGCGCGCGGCGCCGGCCGCGCCGCCGGCTACGCCGCCGACGTGCGTGACGCCGCTGCGGTCGCCAAGGTCTTCGAAGACGCTTCGCGCGACTTCGGCAGCCCGGTGCAGGCGGTGCTGGCCAACGCCGGCATCAACGTGCCGCCGGGGCCGCTGGCGCAGTTCAGCGACGAGAACTTCCGCCAGCTCGTCGAGGTCAACATCGTCGGCGCTTTCAACGTGCTGCGCGAAGCCGCGCGCCAGGTGGCCGACGGCGGCGCCATCGTCGCGCTGACGACGTCGATGGTGCGCCACGCCGTGCCCGGCGGCGGCCCCTACACGGCCAGCAAGGCGGCGGTGGAGAGCCTGGTGCGCAGCATGGCCAAGGAACTCGCGCCGCGCCAGGTGCGCGTCAACGCGGTGGCGCCGGGGCCGGTCGACACCGACCTCTTCCGCGCCGGCAAGACCGACGAGATGAAGGCGCGTTCGGCGGCGATGAGCCCGTTGAACCGCGTCGGCCGGCCCGAAGAAGTGGCCGAGGCGGTGAGCTTCCTGCTCTCGTCGCGCGCCTCCTGGGTGGTCGGTCAGGTGCTGCAGCCCAACGGCGGCATGGTCTGAGCTGACGGCGATGGCCGGCGAGCACTTCGACGTCGTTGTCGTCGGCGGCGGCGGCGCCGGCCTGGCCGCGGCCATCGAGGCCGCCGAGGCCGGCGCTTCGGTGCTGCTGCTGGAGAAGAATGCGCAGCTGGGTGGCTCCACCGCCTGGTCGATCGGCTCGGTGACGGCGACGCAGACGGCGCACCAGCGCCGGCGCGGCATCGTCGACAGCCCGGCCGAGCACTGGGCCGACATGCCGGGCTTTGCCGGCGAACTGCAGCCGCGCGACAACGACGCCTTGCGCCGCGTGCTCTGCGACGAGATGCCGGCCACCTTCCAGTGGCTGCTCGACAGCGGCGTGCGCTTCTACGGCCCGATGCCCGAGCCGCCGCACCGCCAGCCGCGCATGCACAACGTGCTGCCGAACTCGCGCGCCTTCATCTACCACCTGGCGCGGCGTGCGCGGCGCGCCGGCGTCGAGATCCGGCTCGGCGCGCCGGTGGCGTCGCTGCGT
The DNA here is from genome assembly GCA_030693565.1 of Rubrivivax sp. GTDB lineage: Bacteria > Pseudomonadota > Gammaproteobacteria > Burkholderiales > Burkholderiaceae_C > Rubrivivax. Next base: position 3,535 of record JAUYAJ010000437.1, on the reverse strand, counting down.
GTCGACGGCGGCCGAGTCGTCGGCGTCGAGCTCAGCGGCGGCGCGGCCATCGACGCCCGCGGCGCCGTCATCCTGGCCGCCGGCGACTTCACCAATGGCGCGGTGCACAAGGCGCGCTACATGGGCGCGCAGCAAGCCAAGGTCGAGGGCGTCAACCTCACCGCCACCGGCGACGGCCAGGCGATGGCCGAGTTGCTGGGCGCGCAAGTGATCAACGGCGACCTCGCGCTCGGCCCCGAGATCCGCTTCATCGCCCCGGTGCAGGAAACCTGGGTGCGCCGGCTGCCGCCGTGGCGCGCGCTGGCCAGCGCCATGCAGTGGTCGCTCGAGCACCTGCCGATGGCGCTGCTGCGGCCTTTCATGATGAAGTTCCTGACCACCGCGCTGGCGCCGTCGGTGGCGCTGTTCGACGACGGCGCCCGGCTCGTCAACGCGCGTGGCGAGCGCTTTGGCGACGAGCGCGACCAGCCCGCACTGCGCCTGCCCGACCAGCCCGGCAAGCAGGGCTGGATCCTGATCAACGGCGCCATCGCGCGCCGCTACGGCGCCTGGCCGCATTTCATCTCCACCGCGCCGGGCATCGCCTACGCCTACCTGGACGACTACCGGCGCAACCGGCCCGACGTCTACACCCAGGCGCCGACGCTGGCGGCGCTGGCGCAGCGCCTGGGCATGGACCCGGCGGCGTTGGCGCGCAGCGCGGCGGCGGGCGACGGTGGCGATGCGCTGACCGAAGCGCCGTTCATCGCCCTCGGGCCGGTGCGCTCGGTCTTCGTGCACAGCGAAGGCGGGCTGCGCGTCGACATCGAGCACCGGGTGCTGGGCAGTGACGACCAGCCCATCCCCGGCCTGCTGGCGGCCGGTGCCACGGGCCAGGGCGGGCTGCTGCTCAAAGGCCATGGCCACCACCTGGCCTGGGCGTTTGCGTCGGGCCGGCGCGCGGGGCAGCGCGCGGCGGCGGGGCGCGGCTGAAGCGCGGCGTCTACAGCCCGGTGGCGAGGAAGCCGCCGTCGACGGCGATGGTCTGGCCGGTGACGAAGCCGGCCGCCGGTGAGGCCAGGTAGATCGCAGCGCCAGTCAGTTCGTCGACGTCGCCGAAACGCCCGGCCGGCGTGCGCGCCAGTGCCAGCGCCTTGCGTTCGGGCGACATCTTGTCGCGGTTCAGCTCGGTCATGAAAAACCCTGGCGAGATCGCGTTCACTCGCACCCCGCGCGCCGCCCATTCGGCGCCCAGCGTCTGCGTCAGGCTGTACACGCCGGCTTTGGCGATGGCGTAAAGCGCACTGCGCGGCCAGCCGCGGTGCGAGGCCAGCGAGGCGATGTTGATGATGGCGCCGCTGCCGCGCGCCAGCATGTGGCGGCCGACTTCGGTGCAGGCGAAGAACACGCTCTTCAAGTCGGTGTCGACAACGCTGTCCCAGTCGGCGCGGCTGAAGTCTTCGGCCGGCTTGAGCACGGTGATGCCCTGGCAGTTGACGAGCACGTCGATGTGGCCGAACTGCGCCAGCGTCGCATCGACGAGCGCGCGCAGGCTGGCTTCGTCGTTGGCGTCGGCGGCATGGCCTGACACACGGCCACTGGCCGTCAGTTCGGCCACGGCGGCGCCCAGTTTGTCGGCATTGCGCCCGGCGATCAGCACCCGGGCCCCGGCGCGCAGATAGGCTTGTGCGATCGCCTTGCCGATGCCGCTGCTGCCGCCGATGACGAGGGCGTTGCGGTCTTGCAGGTTGAAGGGGTTGGGGTGGTCCATCGCGCGGCTACTTGACGAGTTCGGGGGAGATGAGCTGCGGCATGAACAGCGACACCTGGGGCCACAGGATGATGGCCACCAGCACCAGCAGCATCGGCACCAGCATGATCATCGTGTCTTTGAGCGCGAAGCGCAGCGGCACCTTGGCCACCGAACAGGCCACCATCAGGCACAGGCCGTAAGGCGGCGTCACCAGGCCGAAGGCCAGCGAGGTGATGCCGATGATGGCGAACTGGATCGGGTGCATGTCGACCGACTGCACCAGCGGCTGCAAGGTCACGCCGACGATGATGATGGCCGGGATCGCGTCGAGGAAGCAGCCGGTGACCAGGAACACCGCGGCGATCAGGAAGCCGACGCCGACGATGCCCAGCCCCCAGTTGCTGACATTGGCCAGCAGCGCCTGCGGGATCTGGTAGTAGGCCAGCAGCCAGCCGAAGGCCGAGGCGGTGCCGACGCAGAACAAGGCGATCGCCGACAGTTTGCCGGTTTCCGACAAAGCCTCGACCAGGCGCTTGAGGTTCATCTCGCGGTAGACGAAGGTGGTCAGCGCCAGCGCGTAGAGCACGGCGACGGCGGCGGACTCGGTGGGCGTGAACCAGCCCAGCAAGATGCCGCCGACGATGATGAACGGCGTCATCAGCGCCGGCACCGACCGCAGCGCGGCGACGACGAACTCGCGCAGCGTCGAGCGTGGGTAGACCGGGTACTTGCGCCGCACCGCGTAGACATGCACGGTCGCCATCTGCGCGCCGGCGATCAGCAGTCCGGGCACGATGCCGGCCAGGTAGAGCGCGCCGATCGAGGTCGAGATCACGCCGCCCCACACCACCATCAGGATCGACGGCGGGATGATCACCGCGAGCACCGACGAGACCGCGGTCACCGCGATCGAGAACGAGCGGTCGTAGCCTTCCCGGGTCTGGGCGTCGATGAAGATCTTGCTCTGGCTCGCAGCGTCGGCGGTCGACGAGCCCGAGATGCCGGCGAAAAAGACCGACAGCACGACGTTGATCTGCGCCAGCGCACCCGGCATGCTGCCGACCAGGGTGCGCGAGAGCAGCACCAGCCGGTCGGTGATGCCGCCCACGCCCATCAGGTTGGCAGTCAGCAGGAACAGCGGCACGGCGAGCAGGATGAAGGAGTTATAGGACTTGAAGGTCTCGTTGAACAGCATCATCGGCGACAGCCGTGGCTCGTAGACCAGGATCGGCAGGCAGGCCAGGCCGAGCGCAAACGCCACCGGCACACGCAGCACCAGCAGGACGAAGAAGGCGCCGAACAAGGCCAGCGCGGCCATGCCGGGCGTCAGCATCGCCTGCATCATGGCCGCGCCCCGGCGGCGACGGTGCGCAGGTCGGCCAGCAGCTGTTCGCCCAGGAACAGCACCCAGGTCAGGCCGGCGACCGGCCAGGCGATGAAGATGTAGGTCATCGGCAGGTCGGCGAGTTCGGAATGCTGGTTCCAGCCAAAGCGCACGAACTCGATGCCCCACCAGGCGTAGACCAGCGCAAACACCAGCACCAGCAAGTTGGTAACGATGCGCAGTGCGGCATTCGGGCGCGGCGCCAGCGTCGGCCAGACGTCGACCTCGAAATGCGCTTTGTCGCGCAGCGCGACCATCGCGCCCAGCATCACCATCCAGATGAAGACGAAGCGCGACAACTCCTCGGTCCAGATGTAGGACGGAATGAGCTGGGTGTAGCGCGAGATCACCTGCATCGTGATCGGCACCATCAGCACGGCCACTGCCGCGACCAGCAGCGCGCCGAGCAAAGCCTGGTA